>CAJXEN010000071.1 GCA_913052465.1 uncultured Oceanospirillaceae bacterium | reverse complement strand
TGTTGTATGACTAGAATTGAACGATTGGTCAGTTTCTTCGAGCACCAGTGGCTCGTATTATTAATCTGGTTTTTTATTGGTTTTTTCGTTTTTCCTATGGTGTTAAGTATAGGTTTAGATGTAATAAACCTTAATGACTATATGCTTGCGCTACTAAGTTTTGAAATAAATTTACTTTACTTCTCAATTTGCTTTCTACCTTATTTGTTATACCAAGCGTACAGAATTTTTAAACGTAACAGTAAAAAAGTATCTGCTACCCTTGCCCACTCGCCTGACATCGCCCATAAAAACTAATAGTTAACATAACTAACTGATTGGATTAGCGACTAACTGTCTTAATCTGTAGTAATTGAGGCCACAGATAATAGCTGCAGAAAAGCTAGTTGCATAAAGAAATCCACTAATTTCTGCGTAGGCTGGAACAAGTGCAGCACAAAAACCACCTGCGGCAAAGGCCAACCATGCCAAAGAGCTATTTAATACCTTAGAATGTGTCATGTTTATTTCTCTAGAACCAATATCTGATATAAGCTTAGTATTTGTTTCTATATTTATCGGCTTAGTCATCTGAAACTTTAGAAAAAATTTCAATATTTAGAGACCTTTGCACGAAACTTAAATGCTTCATGTTTTTTTTCGATCTCTAGAATAAGAATGGCTCAAAAATAAGTATCTGCACGGTTTTTTTTGAAAAAATTATTAAAGACCCCTTTATGGCATCAAAGGACTGTTGATACGACAGTATAGTTGTGTCTAAAAATGGGAACAGGCCTATAGGTTGGCCCATAACGCATTAATTAGGTGAAAAAGGTGCGATTTTTGACAAAAAATACAGGTAACAGACATCTAGGCTGAAGCGCCTCAATCGTGCAAAGGTCTCATTCACACATAAGCATTTAATAAAAAATAACCCTGAGTAGAGAGATCAGAAACGTCGATATAAATCTAACCTTTTAGACCTATTGAACCCGTAATCCAAAAGCGTCACCAGAGGTGGTGATACCAAAAAATAGCTATTACTTAGCGAACAGCTGGCCTAAGTCTGCAAAGGCCTTAAATTCTAGTGCGTTACCACTGGGGTCGCTAAAAAACAGGGTAGACTGCTCCCCAGCCTCACCTTTGAAGCGAGTATAGGGTTCAATAATAAACTCAACCTTACCTTTTAGTCTTTGAGCTAAAACATGCCAGTCCTCTAGGGTGAGCACTACCCCAAAATGGGGCACCGGAACACCCTGCCCATCTACACCATTTAGATGAACAGGCACCTTACCTTGCAAACCTAGGTGTGGATTGAGGTGGGTCACTAGCTGATGGCCATAAAGATTCCAATCGATCCATTCTTCGCAACAGCGACCCTCATTTAAACCGAGCAATTGACCATAAAAAGCTCTGGATTCAGCAATATCTCTTACAGGTATAGCAAGGTGAAATGGGCGTAATGGTGAATCAATCATGGTTTTTCCATTGAGTGGATTAAGCGTTTAAAGGGTTACCCTATTAACCAATCACTGCTAGCAAACGAGCTTTAGTGTGTGCGTCGGCAAAGGACGACTCCATGGCCATGCGAGAGATGTTGCGCAGTTGCTCTAAATCCAAACCAAAATCTTCGGCGCCCGATTGATATTCCGAGCCTACTGTAGTTTCAAAAAACGGGGGATCATCAGAGTTAAGGCTAATATTAATGCCCGCTGCTAATATTTTATTGAGCGGATGACTAGCAAGATTTGGATACACTGACAAAGCGACATTACTTCCAGGGCACACTTCCAGAGCAATGCTACGCTTGGTTAGCTCTACCATAAGGGCTGGATCTTCAACACTACGTACACCATGGCCAATACGAGTCACAGGTAGGTTATCAATAGCGTCCCATACACTTTCTGGGCCTAACACTTCGCCAGCGTGAGTAGTGCAGGCCAAACCTGCTGCAGCTGCAATATTAAAAGCAGGTGCAAAGGCGGCTTGAGTAAACATAGACTCATTACCACCCATACCAAAACCAACAATGTAAGGATGTGGATTATCAGCGACCTGCTGTGCTACCACAACAGCTTGTTCTGGGCCCAAATGACGTACGCAGGAGACGATTAGACGCCCGATAATACCAAAGTCACGCTCAGCATCGTTAATACCTTGTACGCAGCCAGACAACATGTCATCGTAGCTCATGCCAACAGCGGCGGCATGATCTGGAGAAATAAAAGTTTCGGCATAAATAGTACCTTGTGCCGCACATTGCTCCATGTAAGTGTACATAATATCGCGGTAATCTTGCGCTTTACGCAGACAGAAGCTAGCTTCGTCATAAGCTTGTAAAAAACCAACAAAGTCATCCCATGCAAACAGGTCATTACTGGTAAATAAACCATCTTTGAGGCTAATGTTATTACGCGCTGCAATAGTGCGCACTAGCTCTGGCTGTATACAACCCTCTAGGTGGCTATGAAGCTCTACCTTGGGCAGTTTTTGAATTTGACTTGCTAATGATTCAGTCATGAAATACTCGTTCTATTTTAATAAGAAATTAAGTTAACTTACAGACAGTACCATGTTCCAGAGGCACAAGGCCCAAATGATGGGCCACGGTTTGCCCCATATCGGCAAAGGTTGCTCTCTCGCCAAGGTTGTAAGCTTGTACCGGGGCGCCACAGTAATGACCATAAAAAACCACTGGCACATGTTCCCGAGTGTGGTGGGAACCCGGCCAGGTAGGATCACAGCCATGGTCTGCGCTTAGTAATACTAAATCTTGCGGCTCTAGTTTGGCTTCTATTTCTGGTAATCTAGCATCAAATTCTTCTAGGGCGTTAGCATAACCAGCAACGTTACGACGATGACCATATTTACTATCAAAGTCCACTAGATTGACAAATATCAATCCTTCTTTGACCTTAATCATCTGATCTAACATCTGATCTACTAGCCCCATGTTATCAGCAGCTTTAACCGTATAACTAACACCCTTATGAGCAAATATGTCGCCAATTTTCCCTACCGATACCACTGTGCCCTGCTGATCTTGAATATGATCTAATAAGGTTGGGCCTAGCGGTGGAGTAGTTAAATCTTTGCGATTAGCTGTACGTTCAAAATCTGCACCAGAGGTACCTTTAAAAGGCCGTGCAATGACTCGGGTAACATTGAGCGGGTCTACAAGCTTTTTGGCAACTTCACACAAAGCATATAACCTTTCTAGACCAAAAGATTGTTCATGAGCCGCAATTTGAAAAACTGAGTCGGCAGAAGTGTAACAAATTGGGTAGCCAGTACGTAGGTGTTCTTCACCGAATTCAACTAACACATCTGTGCCAGAGGCATGCTTATTGGCTAAAGTCCCTTCGATGTTGCCTTGGGCCAATAAATCTTGCATCAGTTGCGCGGGGAAGCAGTTTTCTTGTTGTGGAAAAGTGCCCCATTCAAACGGCACTGGTAGGCCACATATTTCCCAATGACCACTGGGCGTGTCTTTACCACTGCTCACTTCTACAGCGTGTCCATAGGCACCTTGCACGTTAACATGAGTGCCAAGAGGCAAGCTACTTTTACGGCTACCAACGGCTGCTGCCCCCAATCCCCAACGTAATAGATTGGGAATTTTAAGTGGGCCATTGCGCTGAGCATTGTTGGCTAATCCTGCCTCACAGGCTTCCACAATATGACCGAAGGTATCAGAATTTTGGTCACCATACTTAGCCGCATCAGCACTTGCACCGAGGCCCAATGAATCTAAAATAATAATAATAGCTCTGTTCATGGTGTTGTCTTATGGTTATGTATATGTCGTTTAGTCACCCATACTTAGGGCACAAATACTGGTATTAATGGGTAATCGCTAAGCTTGGTATATTTCTTTAACTAAAGCATGACGCTTGGGTTTTCCAGGGGTAATTTGAATTAAAATAGGAATCTGCTGATTAACTAAACCTAGCTGCTCATCGTTACGAACGTGCGCCACGGCCAAAGGCTGGCCCTGTTCTACATAGTCACCAAGTTGAACCATAGCACTTAGCCCTACTGCATAGTCAATTGGATCGTCCGCTTTGCTTCGCCCTGCTTTTAGGCTAACTAATGCCATACCAATACCACGTACATCCATCGCGCTCACATAGCCAGCTTGGGGCGCAGCAATGGCTTTAACTACAGGTGCTTGAGGCAAATAATGCTGTGGCTTTTCAAGTAAATCTGCAGGGCCTCCTAGGCCTGTTACCATATCTGCAAACACCTGCGCAGCTTGGCCTTGGTTTAGCGCTGCCATAGCTTTAATCCTTGCCACATCTAAATTGTCTGCTGCGCCACAGATGTCTAACATATGAGCAGCTAGCTCAATAGTAATGTCCATTAAACGTGGGTCTGCTTGGGCTGGATTAACTAAAAAATCGATGCACTCAACCATCTCTACAGCATTACCCACAGTGCGGCCTAACACCTGGTTCATATCGGTGATTAGACATCGTGTAGGCACCCCTGCTCCAGTTGCTACTTGCGAAATACTCTGACTTAACTCTTGTGCAATGCTCATTTTTGCAGCAAAAGCACCGTTACCCGTTTTAACATCCATTACTAAAGCGTCTAGGCCAGCTGCCAGTTTTTTAGACAAAATAGATGCCGTAATTAAATCGATAGACTCTACTGTGGCGGTAACGTCGCGGGTGGCATAAAGACGTTGGTCTGCTGGTGCTAGCTCAGCTGTTTGGCCAATAATGGCACAGCCTACTCGCTTTACTAATGATTTAAATAAGGCTTCGTCTGGATAAGCGTTATAACCTGGAATACTGTCAAATTTATCTAAGGTACCACCTGTGTGACCTAAGCCACGGCCAGAAATCATCGGCACGTAAGCACCACATGCAGCGACAATAGACCCCAACATGAGGCTAACCTTGTCACCTACACCACCAGTGGAGTGTTTATCGACTACGGG
The DNA here is from genome assembly GCA_913052465.1 of uncultured Oceanospirillaceae bacterium. GTDB lineage: Bacteria > Pseudomonadota > Gammaproteobacteria > Pseudomonadales > Balneatricaceae > Njordibacter. Next base: position 6,496 of record CAJXEN010000071.1, on the reverse strand, counting down.
GCCATCTAGATCCTGTTGTTGCCAGTTTAATACTTTTCCAGAGTACATCATTTGCTGCGTTAAGGTGATGCGTTCTGCCATAGTCATACCCCGTTGAAACACCGCCATAGCAAAAGCACCCAACTGAGCATCACTCAACTGTCCAGTGGTAATACCTTGCACCATAAAGGTGATTTCGGCATCATTAAGCACTAAACCGTCACGTTTTTTACGAATCAATTCCTGTGGTAAAAACGTTATCGTCATGCCGGCACCTCATAGCTAGCCAAAAAAGCACTTAATAAACGCTCAACATCATCAGTTGCCATCTTGGCATATTCCATAGTTTGCTCATGGCTTAACGGAGTAGGGCTCATGCCCGCAGCATAATTGGTGACAATAGATAAAGCGCATAAAGGCAAACCTTGGTGACGCGCTAAAATCACTTCTGGCACTGTTGACATACCTACGGCTTGAGCACCCAGTACCTTAAGTGCACGAATTTCTGCTGGCGTTTCAAAATGAGGGCCACACATCCACGCGTAAACACCTTCGTGTAACGCCACATTATTGGCCGTAGCAGCAATGCGCATGGCGTCGTTCATCCCATGATGGTATGCCTGAGTCATGTCTACAAACCGTTGGTTGCCTTGGGCACCAAACAAAGGCGAGACGCCAGTCATGTTTATGTGGTCGGTGATCAACATAACACTTCCTGGGCCCGCATCGGTTACCATGCTACCTGCAGCATTAGTTAAAATAAGCGCTTCACAGCCCAAGGCTTTAAAGGTTTGAATAGCAACCGCCATTACATCAGCCTGGCCATGCTCATAATAATGAGCGCGGCCTTGTAATACAGCTATTCGAGTGCCACTAACATGGCCCAGTACTAATCGACCAGCGTGCCCACCCACTCCAGCTTGAGGAAAACCTGGCAAGTCATCAAAACTAATACTAGCTATGGCATTCACTTGATCTGCAAAAGTACCTAAGCCAGAGCCCAACACCATGCCCACTTGTGGCACAAAACCACTGGCCGCTTTTTTAATAACAGCTAAACAGTCATTTACCTGACTCATGATAAAAACTCCGGCCCAAATGCGTGGGGCAATAATTCTGCAAGAACAAAGCGCTTTTGTACGCCCACTGGTGAACACAAAATCACCGGGGTATTGTTGTCAGAAAACTCACGAATACGCTGTCGACAGCCCCCACAAGGCGTAGCACCTTGATCATCTTGACTCATAATATAGATTTTTTGGATTCGCTGATGACCAGCCATCACCATAGCCGCAATGGCCGCCATTTCTGCACAATTACCTTCTGGGTAACTAGCATTTTCAACATTACAGCCAGCAAAGGTTTGGCCATCTTCGGTAATCACTAAAGCACCCACGGGGTAACTAGAATAAGGTGCATAGGCCTTAGCCATGGCCAGCTTCACAGCGCTTATATAATCAGCTTCATTAGTTAAATCAGACACATCTAACATAGTCATCGTTCCTTCAAATAGGCCTTACCCGAGGCTTTAGGGGGTATGGCCCGGCCAATAAAGCCTGCTAACAAAATAACGGTCAATAAGTATGGTGCTGCCTCAATAAACTGCACTGGAATTTCACCAATACCAGGAATAACAACGCCTTGAAGACGCACGGCAAGCGCATCTAGGAAACCAAATAACAAACACGCTAACATCACCGTCAGTGGTCGCCATTTGCCGAATATAAGTGCAGCTAAAGCAATATAGCCCTGCCCTGCCGTCATATCTCTAGTGAACTGGGCATTGTGAGCAGTACTGATATAAGCCCCTGCAATACCACACAATACGCCACCCACAAGTAGCGCTTTATAACGTAGTTTGATCACGGATAATCCAGCGGTATCTACCGCCTTGGGGTTTTCACCCACTGCCCGCAGACGTAAACCAAATCGAGTGCGAAAAACCACCCACCAAACCATGGGCACAACACCAAAGGCTAGGTATACCAAAATATTATGGCCACTGATTAATTCTTTGTAGATAGGGCCCAGCACAGGAATAAATGCTAACTGCTGTGCGTACGGCAAAGTAATAGAAAGAAACCGCGATTCGTTATTTAAAGCGGGTGTCAAACCACCTTGGTGGAACCAGGCTAAGCCTAAAATTATGGTTAATCCACCCACCAATATGTTGATGGCAACACCACTCACAATTTGATCACCACGATGAGTAATAGTGGCGAAACCGTGCAACATTGCAAAACCACAAGACACGATAATGGCCACACCTAATCCAGCCCATGGTGAACCCACAACGGCAGCAACACTAGCTGCAGCAAATGCAGATGCCAGCATTTTTCCTTCTAAACCAATATCCACCACACCAGAGCGCTCTGCAAACAAACCTGCCATTGCAGCTAAAACAAGAGGTGCCGAAACTCGCAAGGTAGCGTCTAAAGTTAGCAATAAAGTTAAAAACACATCACTCATGCGGCAGCTCCTACTAACACTTCTTGCTTATTAACCGGAGCTAGGCTGCGAATTAACCAAGGCCTGTACATGTATTCTAAAGCGCCACAAAACAAAATGACTAAGCCTTGCATTACCACCACAATATCACGAGAAATACCGCTCATTTCGAAAGCAAGCTCAGCACCACCTTGGTATAAGGTACCAAATAATAAGGCAGCTACAATAATGCCAACTGGGTGGTTACGGCCCATCAACGCCACAGCAATACCACCAAAGCCATAACCTAGATGAAAATCCATAATCAATCTGTGCTGATAACCCACTAACTCATTGACGCTAACTAAGCCTGCCAGAGCGCCCGAAATACACATGGCTACAATAATAATGCGTTTAGGTTTAATACCACCATAGACAGCAGCTGTGCCGTTTTTTCCAGTAGCCCGGATGGCGTAGCCCCAGCGAGTTTGCCATAAGAAAAACCATACTAATATCGCACAAAGCAAAGCCAACAGCACCGACAAATTGAGTGGCGAAGCCTCTATACTGTAACCAAAACCTGCAGCCACATCATGCACAAAAGGCATCCAAGCATTAGTAGGAAACAGTTCACTTTGGGGGGTCATTTGTCCAACTTCACGTAACACATGCACCATGAGGTACACCATTAACGAGGCCGCCAGAAAATTAAACATGATGGTGGTAATGACAATATGGCTACCACGATAGGCCTGTAAATAGGCCGGAATCAAAGCCCATAAGCCACCAAATAACAAAGCACCAATAATGCTTGCAGGAATGAATACCCAAGCCCCAAGGGTGGGGTCTAAAAAGAGGATAACTAAACCAGCACCCAAACCACCTACATAGGCTTGACCTTCGCCACCAATATTAAACAAGCCAGCATGAAACGCCACTGCCACAGCTAAGCCAGTAAAGATAAAGTTGGTGGTATAATAAATAGTATAACCAATGCCCTCCTTATAGCCAAAGGCCCCATAAATGAGCACTTGAGCCGCTTCAATAGGGTTCACATCGATTAGCCAAAACACGACAGCCGTTGCTGCAAAAGCAGTTAGTATATTAAGCAGTGGCAATAGCAGACGGTTTATCCAAGTAATTCGAGTATCGCGGTTCATAGTTTATTTTCCTGACTAGCAACCTGACTAGAAACCTGATTGGATTCTTGTTTAGAAAACGCTTGCTGATCATCCATGGTTTGTAATGGGTCTATTGGGTCTAAGGCGTTCGCCATCATCATTCCCAAGGTTCGCTCATCAGCATCCGCAGTATTAATCCGGCCGCTTATTTCACCGTCGCACAAAACAATAATACGGTCACTCACTGACATAATTTCATCTAGCTCTACCGACACCAGTAATACAGCCTTGCCTGCATCGCGCATATCAATAATTCGCTGATGAATAAACTCAATGGCACCAATGTCAACACCACGAGTAGGCTGACCTATAAGTAGCACGTCAGGATTACGCTCCATTTCCCGCGCCAAAATAAGCTTTTGCTGATTACCACCAGAGAAGTTAGCAGATTTTAACTGTGGGTCAGCAGGACGTACATCAAAAGCTGTCATTAGGGCTTGGCAGTTAGCTTCTACCTTGCTATTACTAAGCCAAATACCAGAGTTAACTTTAGGATCTGTGTGATAGCCTAATAAGGCAGACTCGCTGGCACTAAAGTCGACAATTAAGCCCATACGGTGGCGGTCTTCTGGCACATGAGCTAGCCCAAGCTCTCTTAGTCGGTCTGGTGTTAGTGGGTTTTTAGCGTCCATCTCAAACCCTAACACTTCAATGCTGCCACTGGTCATAGGCGTTATGCCAGATAACGCTTCTAGTAGCTCTGTCTGTCCATTACCAGACACGCCTGCAACACCCAGTACTTCGCCAGCTCGCAATTCAAAACTGACATCTTTTAAACGGTTAATACCCTGACTATCCGCTACTGTAAGGCGTTTAACCTTCATCAGTGGCGCCCTTATATTGGCGGGTTTTTTGTCGACCTGCAACAATACCTTACGACCGACCATCAGTTCGGCCAACTCTTCTCGGCTTGTATCTTGAGTGTCTCTGTGGGCTACCATTTGCCCAGCACGCATCACTGAAACCTGGTCGGTAATAGACATGATTTCACGTAACTTGTGAGTAATTAACATAATGGTGACGCCCTGCTGCTTAAGGGCATTAAAAATACGGAACAGTTCTTCTGTTTCTTGAGGAGTTAGAACACCCGTTGGCTCATCCAGTATCAAAATTTTGGCGCCTTTGTAGAGCGCTTTTAGTATTTCCACACGTTGTTGTAAGCCTACAGAAAGCTGATCTATAGTGGTATCCAAGTCTACTTTTAGGCCATATTCATCGCCCAAGCGCGTAAGCTCTTTGCGCGCAGCTGCCAGACCATCAGCCAACAATGCGCCTCCTTCACACCCTAAAATCACGTTTTCTAATACCGTGAAGTTCTCTACCAGCATAAAATGCTGGTGCACCATACCAATGCCTGCAGCAATGGCTTGGTGAGAATCTGTAAATGTATAGGTTTCACCAAGTACATCTATTTGCCCTGCATCGGCTTGATAAAAGCCATACAAAATACTCATTAGTGTGGATTTACCCGCACCATTCTCGCCAACAATGCCGTGTATATTGCCTCGCTTTACTTGCAGGCATACTTTATTGTTTGCATGCACAGCACCAAAGCGCTTATCAATATCGGTTAATTCTATAGCGAAAGTATCTGTCATAATTAAATTCATCTATTACTGGTGAAAGTATTCAAAAGTGACATACAAACACTGGAAATAACATACGCCCAACTTCAAACTCAGTTGGGCGCAGCGAGCGCAGGTCTAGCAAGGTATAAACCAATTAAAACAACCAATATGTTTATTACATACACGCAGTTTAAAGAGGTTCGTAACACCGCTTGAGCGAGCGCAGTAGCACCTACACTAGAAAGTACGAAACTTAGTAGTTACAGGTGTTATCTGACATATAGTCATGTACTGCAATATCACCAGCAATAATAGAGGCCTTAAGCGCATTAACCTGAGCTTCCATATCTGCAGTAACCAACGCACGATTATGCTCGTCTAGAGCCCAATCAACGCCACCTTCAGCAAGGCCCATAACACTTACACCAGCAGTCCAAGTACCATTATTGGCAGATTCGTAACTCTTGTATGCAGCCTCACCAACACGCTTAACCATAGACGTTAGCATAGTGCCAGGTTGTAGGTGATTTTGGTTAGAGTCTACACCGATAGCCCACTTACCAGCATCAGCGGCAGCTTGGTAAACACCAAAACCAGTTCCACCAGCTGCAGCAAATACTACGTCGGCGCCGGCTTCAATTTGGCTACGAGTTAGTTCGCCACCCTTGGAAGGGTTGCCAAATGCAGCTGGAGTAGAACCTGTCATGTTATGAATTACTTTAATGTTGGCATTGATGTGTTTAGCACCCTGCTCGTAACCACAACCAAACCGACTAATTAGAGGAATGTCCATACCGCCAACAAAACCAATCATGCCAGTTTCAGACTTCATCGCTGCTAAAGCTCCTACTAGAAAAGAACCTTCGTGCTCTTTAAAGACAACGTTCTGCACGTTAGCTTCAGGCACAACCATGTCGATCAGGGTGAACTTAGTATCTGGATATGCTTGGGCTGCAGCGCTTACCGCGTTAGCTTGGGCAAAACCTACCGCAACGATGGGGCTGTTGCCGCGCTTAGCAAGCTTCTTAAGGCCTTGCTCAACTTGAGCTTCGTTAGTAGGTTCTACTTCACGAACACTAATACCAGTGTCGGCTGTAAAACGTTTAACACCGTTATAAACTGCTTCGTTAAATGACTTATCGAACTTACCAGCCTTGTCATAGACAACAGCTGGCTTAACGTCTGCTTGAGCAGCGGTTGCCGTTAATACAACTGCGCCTGCAGCAATAGCCATAGTTATTTTATTTAACTTCATTAGGTTCTCCTAGGTTTACTTTTATCGGCTTAAGCCGTTTTCTTCTTTTAAATTAGTCGCCATATGGCGTCCAAATATTTTTCACT
>CAJXEN010000070.1 GCA_913052465.1 uncultured Oceanospirillaceae bacterium | reverse complement strand
AACGTTATAGAAAATGATCAAGGCCCGCCACGACATGCCAGAACATAAAGAACTCCCTGAAATTATTGAACACACCACCGTAGACGAGCTTGCTGATATCGTGAGAAAATCAAATCACTCAATTACACTGCGCATTTACGACAATGCAAACCAAGCATTTGGAGCTATCCGTTTAGTAAGTGCTGATGAACTAGATCAAATTGATCACATTCACAAGATTGCCACCGAAAAAGTGCCTTTGCACTAAATAAGCCTTATCGACTATGGGCAACCATAGATCGCAGCTCACTGAGTGCTTTTAGACGTTTGCCCTGCTCAAAACATGCATGAGCTTGGGGATACACCCTGCCAAGTAACTTAAGCCATTGTTTTATGCGCGCATCCTGATACTTTACTTCAACCTGCACTTCAACCAGGTCAATAAAATAAAGTACAGTAGGCACTAACGCACTCCAATCCCATTGCTGTGCAGGTTGGCCTTTTTGCTGATGACGAATCTGTAACGCCAAATCTGGCTTCCATACTAAACCACGGCCAATCATAACGTCTTCGCTACCACTGGCCTGTTTACATGCTAGGTAATCTTGTGGAGTCCATACTTCGCCATTAGCAATAACTGGGATTTTGACCTGATCACGAATTTTTTCAATCCACTGCCAATGGGCTGGAGGACGATAGCCCTCCACCTTAGTTCGTGCATGAACAGTGAGTTCATCAGCACCAGCGTCTTCGATGCCCTTTGCATTGTCTAAGGCCAAGTCTTTAGTAGTAAATCCAAGGCGCATTTTTGCACTAAGCCAAGCATCGTCACCAATAGCCTGCCTTACTGTTGCTACTATATGAGCTACACGCTGTGGCTCTTGCAACAATATTGCCCCGCCTTGGCTACGATTTACTGTTTTAGCAGGGCAACCAAAATTTAGATCAATGCCAGGAGAACCCAACTCTAAGGCTCGCACTGCATTGGCAGCAAGCGCTGCAGGGTCGCTACCCAATAATTGAATACGGACCGGGATACCCGCTGGCGTTTTACAGCCGTTGACCAGCTCTGGGCACAAGCGTCTAAATACTTTGGGAGGTAAGAGCTGGGTAGTTACTCGGATGAATTCTGTGACACATAGATCAATGCCACCGATACGGGTAAGGCAATCACGTAGAATATGGTCGGCCAAACCTTCCATTGGCGCTAAAATGATACGACTCATCGCTTAAACTCTACTTCACAGCTGCTTCTAGCTCCGCTAATATAGCTAGCCACAGCCTTTCTAACTCCCGTTCTAACTTCTATCAGGTAAATCATGTTCACTGGTATCGTCCAAGGCCAAGGCCAAATTAAATCTATTACGCAAGGTAAAAATCAGCGCAGCTTTGTTATTACTCTACCCAAGGCCATCAGCCTGCATGTGGCCATTGGAGCCAGCATTGCTATCAATGGCACCTGCCTTACAGTGACCGCACAGGATAGTAATCATTTTAGTTTTGACGTTATAGGCCAAACCTTAAAACTAACTAACCTAGGGCTACTACAGCAAGGTGACTGGGTTAATGTAGAGCGTTCGTTAAAATACGGTGACGAGATAGGTGGCCATATTATCTCAGGGCATGTGTCGGTAGCTGTAACCATAACCAGAATAGACAACACAGACGACAATACCACCATTTGGTTTGGCTTACCCGATGCCCATAAAAAACACGTATTACCGCAAGGCTTTATTGGCCTCAATGGCTGCAGCCTCACTGTGGGCGCTGTCACCGAATCTGAATTTTGCGTGTGCCTCATCCCAGAAACACTAAGAGTTACAGGATTTGGCAAAGCCACTATAGGGTCTCAAGTAAATATGGAAATTGATCACCAAACGCAGACCATTGTTGCAACCGTAGAGCGCGTATTAGCGTCCCAAAAATAACACTTTAGCGTGTTATTTTAACCTCGGGACACTAATCGCCTAAGCCAGCCCAAGGCCGTTTTTTTAGGCTCTGGGATAGTACATGCGTTTTCATGTATTAATAGTCCCACCCTTGTGTGTGTTGTTTAATGAGCTTAGTAAACAGTTTAATGTGCTCTTTGCTGTCATTTAGACATGGAATATAGTTATAGCTTTCGCCACCACTTTCCATAAAATACTCTCTATTTTCTTGATCAATCTCTTCAATTGTTTCTAAGCAATCAGCGCTAAATGCTGGCGCAATAATATGAATATTCTTCACCCCTTTACTGGGCAACTCTTTAAGTACTTCATCCGTATAAGGACGTAGCCATTGAGCAGGGCCAAAGCGACTTTGGAATGTTGTCATTACGTCATCATCTGTTAGTGCCAAGTGTTCTTTTACTAGGCGCGTAGTGGCATGACAAAAACAGTGATAAGGATCACCTTTATCTAGGTATGCTTTAGGAATGCCGTGATAACTAAATACTGTCAAATCAGGTGTACCATGTTCTTTACGGAAGGCTTTTATACTGTTGGCAAGCGCTTCAACATAAAGCTCATCTTGATAGTATTCATTGATAAAACGTACTTCGGGAATCCAGCGCCACTTCGTTAGCACTTGTGAGACCTTGTCAAAGGTACTTGCCGTAGTTGCAGCACAGTATTGCGGATACATCGGCAAAATTAAGATTTTACGGACCCCTTGATCACACATTTTAATGAGTTGGCTTTCGATACTGGGATTGCCATAACGCATTGCCAGCCCTACGACTAAATTAGGTAATGCTTTAGCTAATTCTGCCTGTTGCTTTTTGGCGATGTCGTAAAGTGGACTACCATTATCTGTCCATACCGATTTGTATGATTTAGCACTTTTGGCTGGCCGGGTATTTAAAATCACGCCGTTTAAAATCACTTGCCAAATAAGCTTTGGGGTTTCAATCACCCTAGGATCACTTAAAAATTCTTTAAGGTATGGGCGCAGTGCTTTTTTGGTGGGTGCTTCTGGAGTTCCTAAGTTTGTTATCAACACACCTACTTTAGCTTGCATACCATGTTCATAGTCTTTTTCACCTACATATTTCATTACTACTCTCCTTCATCCTCAAAAGCTTATGCACCTTTTATTTAATCCTGGGCCGCACAGAGCTCTAGGTGCTTGGGTAAACCATACACCTACACTAGAGGCTGATATTTGTTTGTTAACTTGCTGACAAAGCCTTACTGACCACTTCAAACACATCTTTACTAAGCTCTGCTTGGTTTAAACGCTGTAGTTGTGCCAACATTAATTGCTGACGATTTTTTGTATGGCGTTTATAGCGGCCTAATGGCTTGGCCAAATTTGCCGCTATCATTGGGTTAGAAGAATCCAACCTCAAAACCATATCCGCAACAAACTCGTAGCCACTGCCATCAGCTGCATGAAAGTTAATTGCACTACGAATAAAGCTGCCCGCTACACTTCGTACCTTGTTTGGGTTACGAATATCAAAGGCCGCATGCTCTAGCAGCGCTTTTACATGAGGTAATCTGCCTGACAGATTGGCGCCAGCCTGCATAGCAAACCACTGACAAACTACTTGTGTGTCACCCTGCCAGCGCTGATAAAAATCTGCCAATAAGGGTTTGGCCACATCAGAACTGTGTTTGCCAAGTAAAATATGCAACGCAGCCCCTACATCTGTCATATTAGCCTGCAACGCATACTGATCTTGCGCCATTGTTTGATACAGCACTTTATCCAACGTATTAAGATAGGCAAGACAAGTGTTTTTCAGTGCCCGCTGACCAATGGCTTTAGCCGTTTGACTGAATAAACCAGTATTATGGCAGCGCTGGTAACAGGCTAAAAGTTCACTTTCTAGAGCGCTAGCAATTGCCAAGCGCATGGCTTCACGTCCAGCATGAATTAGATCAACATCTACCGTGATTTGGGTTTCTGCTAAGTAAGCTTCGCTAGGCAATTGTACAAGTTTAGCCACCATCGCTGAATCTAAGGCTTCGTCCACTAAACTGGCGCGCAACATAGTGACCAAACTGTCTTCGAGCAAGTAGTTAGACATTTGCGGCATAGCAGCCATGGCAAGCTTGGTGGCTTCGATTAATAACCGTTGGCATGCCTCCCAACGGCAAAACCCGTCTTGGTCTTTGCTGGCAAGAAATAACAACTGCTCCTGAGTATAGGCATAGTCTAACTTAACTGGCGCTGAAAACCCCCGCAATAGAGATGGTGTTGGTTTAACGGTAATCCCTTCAAAAACAAACGTTTGTTGTGCCTCAGTAATATTCAAAACACAGCAATTGCCTTCAACCAAATCATCGCTAATCAGTTTTAAAGGCATCTCTAAGCCCTTAGCATCTAACAAGGCCATCCGTAATGGTATATGAAACGGCAGTTTTTCCTTACACTCCGCTGTAGCTGGCGTAGATTGCTCAACAGTCAGGCAATATTGATTGCTAGTAGCGTCATAAGCATCAGTCACTGCAAGCGTGGGAGTGCCCGCCTGATTATACCAACGCTTGAACTGGCTCAAATCGATCTGGCTAGCGTCATTCATAGCAGCCACAAAATCATCTGTAGTCACAGCTTGGCCGTCGTGACGGTCAAAATACAGATCGCTACCCTTGCGAAATAGTTCATCACCCAGCAAGGTGTGGATCATACCCACCACCTCCGCCCCTTTTTCGTACACAGTAACAGAATAAAAGTTATTGATTTCTATATAGGAAGATGGGCGTATTGGATGAGCCATTGGGCCTGCATCTTCGGCAAACTGGTGAGTTCTCAAAAGGGTAACGTCGTCAATACGCTTTACCGCAGCAGAATAGGTATCTGCGGTATATTGCGAATCACGGTACACAGTAAAACCCTCTTTAAGACTAAGCTGAAACCAATCTCTGCACGTTACTCGATTACCAGACCAATTATGGAAATATTCATGAGCCACAATACCCTCAATACGCTCAAACATGGCATCACTGCTAGTAGCTGGATCTGCCAAGACACAATCTGAATTAAAAATATTGAGACCTTTATTCTCCATGGCGCCCATGTTGAAATCATCCACAGCCACGATCATAAATAAGTCTAAATCATACTCTCGGCCATAAGCCTGCTCATCCCACAGCATAGAGCGCTTTAGAGACGCCAGAGCATGATCACACTTGTGGCTATTATGAGCCTCAACAAATATCTGTAACGCCACTTTACGGCCAGACAAAGTGGTAAATTCATCATCTTGGCGCTCTAAGTCTCCTGCCACCATAGCAAATAAGTAGGCTGGTTTAGGGAAGGGATCATGCCAAACAGCAAAATGTTCACCGTTATCCAAATCACCTTGTTCTACTGGGTTGCCATTAGCTAATAAAACAGGATAACTAGTTTTAGGGGCACTAATGCGAGTAGTGAAAACAGACAGTGCATCAGGGCGATCTAGGTAGTAGGTAATGTTCCTAAACCCCTCTGCTTCACATTGAGTGCAGTACATACCCCCAGATTTATACAACCCTTCTAACGTTGTATTCAATTGTGGTTGAATGAGGCATTCAGTCGTGAGTTCAAAAGTGTTTGGGCATTGATGAATAGACAACACACTGCCTTCTAAATCGTAGTTTGAACGATCTAAAATGAGGCCATCCATCATTACTTCTTGTAATTTAATGTCTTTGCCACCTTGTAGTACAAGTTCCGACGAAGGCACTTTGGACGCAGGATTACGGCATACTTTTAGGCGCGCAACAACAGAGGTATATTCATCACCAATACGAATATCAAGGTCTGTAGTTTCAATGATAAACGCCGGCACCTGATAATCTTTTAAATAGGTTACTTGAGAGTTTGTAGTCATGAGCTAAATTGCACCAAATAGGATGTATATTTGCGGACGTTAATCACCGCACTGTCTAAAATAAGATATTGGCCCTTAATTCCCATCAATTTGCCTTCTAGTACAGGTTCTTTATCCAAATTATGGGAATTTACTTTATCTGGGTACTCTAATACTGGGTAGCACATACTAATAGCTGCGGTATCTAGCCACTGGTAATCTTTGTGACTCAGCCCACCTAACAGGGCTTCTAGATCTGCCTCAGATTCATTCAATAATAGGTCAGCTGCCTGAGCCATATTAATATTTTGTGCATCTGTTTTTAGCAGCTTGCGCCAATTGGTTTTGTCAGCCACATATTGCTTAAGTATTGTTTCCACGTCTCCAGACAACTTTCTAGTTGCCACTTGCATAATAGGCATTGCTTGAGACGCCCCTTGATCAAGCCAACGGGTAGGCATCTGATTAACACGAGTAATACCCACCTTGAGGCCAGAAGAATTAGCCAAATAAACAATATGAGGTTGCATGCAAAACGCTTTGCCCCAAGCCTCATCACGGCAAGTTCCAGCATCAAAATGACATCGCTCCGGGCTCATAATACATAAATCACATTGAGGCAATTTTTGCATACAAGGGAAACAATACCCTTGGCTGTAGCTCTTTTTCGTTTTGCGGCCACAATGACTGCAGTTGATATGGCCCAAATTTTCTAAGCGAATAGTTTGGCCTATTAACGGATTAAGGTGTAACTTTTGATCCCCTAAAACAAGTGTGTACTGCACTAGCGCCTGTGGCACCGAATCAATGTGGGTAGTGAGTTTTGCTAGGTGCCCGGTAAGCACATGAGTTGTTTGCATCATCAGTGTATTTTAATCACTTGTTCGTCGGTTTTTTTATTGGCCGAGCTAGAGCTAGATGCACACACGTCAGTCATATATCCAGAGTGTTGGTTAGCATCAAGCTTCATCGCTTGATAACGCAAAACAGCTTCCATGCAGGAGGCCTTTTGGTCTGCTGTGAGCACCCTGCCATCAGGCCATTTACCAATTTCAATAGCGGCCTTCAAACGTTGATACACTTCTGGCGTTAGTTGGGCAATGAGTTGATTATATTCCATCAGCCAAACCTCTTAGATAAAAACTTGGAGCCGAATAATATCATAAATCACCATACCCACCGACTCTTTTTTACCTACGATTAAATTGCTTACGCCACAGTGTAGTATGCAAAAAACCCCAGCCAACACCTGCTACCAAACCACCTAGGTGAGCCATATTAGCGATAGACCCAAATCCAACAACAGAAAACAAGCCCGTTACACCCAATAACAACCATAACAACATAAATATAAGAATACTTTGGGGCAGATGATACCGTGGCTCATTAAAGCGATCTATCACCCATATATAGCCTAACAAACCATAGATCACACCAGACAAACCGCCAAAAAGACTCGCTTGTTGCCAGGCTTGAGCGACATTACCAGAAAGGCTAGTCACGATTAATAACATGGCTAACAGCAGCTTAGATTGATGCTCTATGCGCCTACCTAAGTCCAGCCACCACAGTAGATTAAACACAATGTGCAACCACCCAAAGTGCAATAGTACAGGGCTAATTAAACGCCAAGGTTGCTGCCATCGATGGCCAAATCCTGTGACAAGATAAACTTGAGCATCAAACTCCAAAGGAAAAAAGCTGAACCAGGCAACTGTTTTTAACTGACTACCCAACTGAGAAGATAACGCCACCAACACAGATACTGCAAAGACTAATAATGTAATGGGAAATAATTTAAACCAAGTACTGGCATTAGCAAAGTAAGTGGCTATAGCAACTATAAATGACGAGTTTATATGGCTTGGCGAAATAGATTGAGATTGATCTTCTTTATTGCCACTACGCAACACCTCCTGCATTAGTGCATGAGCTATGCTGTACTGTTCAGAGTCTTGTAACCACAATTGTTGTTCGTGTGTTAAAAAACGCACACGATGAGGCACTTTATGTTGCCATAATACTTTCGTAATCAAGGTCAAATCAGTGTTGGCCGGGAAACTATGCAGAAGAATCATTGACCGTCATCACTAGCACGTGCATGCCAGCCTAACTTACTGCGACAACGGTCATAAAAATGATGCCCTACTGGATGCAACACTTTAAGCCTGGCCTCGTGGCGCTGTATGTGCACTATATCACCCGGCTCACAGACAATGTGCACTTGGCCATCACAACTAATAATTGGTTGTGTACTGTTGTCTTCACCAATTAGGATTGCCAGCTCAGCGTCTGCAGCAACCACTAAAGGCCGACTACTGAGGTTATGGGGGTTCATTGGCACAAGGGCAATGGCATGCAATCCAGGGTGCATGATTGGCCCTCCCGCTGACAGAGCATAAGCAGTGGATCCTGTGGGGGTGGCTATAATTAAGCCATCAGCTCGATCAAAATAAACTGCAGTGCCATCGATAGATAAATCATAGGCCAGCATTCTGGCTGACTTGCCCGGATGTAAGACAATGTCATTTAAACCACTACCACGGCCTACCTCTTTACCGTTGCGTAACACGTGGGCAGATAACATAAACCGATTGCTAGTTTCAAATTTACCAGATAATACAGCTTCTATCGAAGCTTCCACTTGATCTGGCGCGATGTCTGTTAAAAACCCCAATTTGCCACGATTGATGCCAATCACAGGCACACCGTACGTAGCCATAACTCGTGCTGCAGAGAGCATGCTGCCATCTCCCCCTACCACAATAACCAGGTCACATTTTTGGCCCATAAAATGACGATCACCGATACCGTAGGATGCACTATGAAGCTGGTCGCTATGCAAGGAACCGGCAATACGCTCATCAACCCAAACGTTACATTGGCACAGATTAAGGCATGCTATTACACGGTTTAATGTTTCGATGACAGCAGGGCTATGGAGCCTGCCTATAAGACCAACTTGTTTAAATTGTGTCACAAATCCCCCTTTTAAAACGAAGGCAAGTGAATAATTAAGATAAGGTTTCTTGCACCAAGGTCATGAGTTCGTCCTCATAATTAAAACGGTCGGCAAGCACCTCTCCTAGGCGTGAAAGACGGCCGTTAAAGTGGCCAATGTCTTGAATAGAAAGATTTTCAACTGCACCATATTCATCATCAAAAATAACAATTTTATCCGTTGTGTCGTGAATTTTACCAAGCACTAACTGCGCACTAGCTGCATGCTCACTGTTGTATTGAGTTATATGCTCTAGTAGCTGTTCGTATACATTGAAGTGTCCACGAGAACTGTAATCCACCATCGCTTCACAAAAGCGGTGTAACTCTTCTATCACATTATCCAAAACACTCATTTGAGGAAAAGTAACAAACTGAGTTAATAACAGCTGCCGCTCTATTAACCATGCATCAATAATTGCATCAAAAGCTTCATCTAAGCTTTTATCTTGTCCCTGCACCATCTGATGGTCTCCAAGAAATACGCTATTAGGAACAAAATGGTACCTTGTTAAACCTCCATGAACAAGACTATTTTTTTACACCACCAAAGCAGATTTAAAGTAAAGTAAAGGTATTAACTTCACCTTTACTTTAACTACAGTAAAATCGTCTGAATTATCAGCTGTATAATTTAACCAAACTGGTTCATGGTATTGTCTTTACCCGACGCTTTTAAAGCCGCATCTCCAGAGAAGTATTCTTTGTGATCGTCGCCCATGTCTGAACCAGCCATATTTTGGTGCTTGACACAGGCAATCCCTTGACGAATTTCCTTACGCTGCACCCCAGCCACATAACCCAACATACCTTGGTCACCAAAGTATTCTTTAGCCAAGTTGTCAGTAGACAAAGCTGCAGTGTGGTAGGTAGGCAAAGTAATCAAATGGTGGAAGATACCTGCTTCGCGAGCAGAATCAGCTTGAAAAGTACGAATTTTCTCATCAGCTGATATCGCTAAAACTGTACTGTCATAAGATTCGTTCATTAAGTCTGCACGGTTATATGAGGATACGTCATCGCCTGCAGCAGACATGGAGTCAAAAATTTGTTGCCGAAAGTTTAATGTCCAGTTGAACGATGGAGAGTTGTTGTAGACCAACTTTGCATTTGGAACCACTTCGCGGATACGGCTTACCATACCGCCAATTTGTGACACATGAGGCTTTTCTGTTTCGATCCACAAGAGATCTGCACCATTTTGCAAAGACGTAATACTGTCCAACACACAACGGTCTTCACCTGTACCCTTACGAAACTGAAACAGGTTAGAAGGTAAGCGTTTTGGACGCACTAACGTACCATCGCGGTTAAGTACAACATCACCGTTATTTAAGTCTGCTAATGTAACTTCATCGCAATCTAGGAAAGAATTGTATTGGTCACCCAAATCACCAGGAGTGTTGGTAACAGCAATTTGCTTGGTTAAACCCGCACCTAAAGAGTCTGTGCGAGCAACAATGACACCGTCGTCTACGCCTAACTCTAAAAAGGCATAACGTACCGCGCGTATTTTACCGAGGAAGTCTTCATGTGGCACCGTCACTTTACCATCCTGGTGTCCACATTGCTTTTCGTCAGACACTTGGTTTTCTAACTGGATACAGCACGCACCGGCTTCGATCATTCGTTTAGCTAACAGGTAAGTAGCTTCTGCGTTACCAAAACCAGCATCTATATCAGCGATAATGGGTACCACGTGAGTGACAAAACCATCAATTTTGGTTTGGATTACTTTTTGCTCACTATCATCATTGTTGTCACGAGCCTTATCTAGTGCGCGGAACAAACCACCCAATTCACGAGCGTCAGCTTGTCGTAAAAAAGTGTAGAGCTCTTCGATCAATGACGATACAGACGTCTTCTCATGCATTGACTGATCTGGCAATGGACCAAAATCAGAGCGCAAGGCCGCTACCATCCAACCAGATAGATATAAATAGCGACGATCCGTGTTATCAAAGTGCTTCTTTATGGAGATCATCTTTTGTTGGCCAATAAAGCCATGCCAACAACCTAAAGATTGGGTGTACTTAGAACTGTCTTGATCATAAGCATCCATGTCTGCACGCATAATACCAGCTGTATAACGGGCGATATCTAAGCCAGTTTGAAAGCGATTTTGAGCCTTCATACGAGCTGCAGATTCTGGGTTGATCGCATCCCAAGCACTGCCTTGGGCAGACTTAAGGTTAGTAACGGCTTGAATATCGTCTTGGTATTGAGACATGACATTTCCTTGGTTTGTGTAACAGTTATTAGGTTTTTATTAATCTATTTCTAAACTATTTATATACTCTATGATTAAGCCAATACATGTGGGCTATATTCACTCAGTAATCGCATCAGTTTAGAGCGGTAAGGGTTATAAAAGCCATCAAAAGCAATGCCTACTATTCACAAAACAAATACTAAAATAAAACACATACACGCCCAGAGTGAAAACCTCGACAGTAGGTGCTGCACATGACATAATTTACATCATCTATAACGCAGGGCTTCAGCATTTTATATATGAATAATGTCTAAGTATCCACGCCTGTAATGGACTTGACCTTTTTGGAGTTAGACATGAGCACTGATCGCGTTGACCTTAATTTATTGGTTTATTTGGACGCCCTTTTAAAGGAACGCAACGTCACCAAAGCCGCTCATCAATTAGGGCTGAGCAACCTGCCATGAGTAACGGCTTAAGGCGCTTAAGAGAGGTTTTTGAAGACCCT
>CAJXEN010000069.1 GCA_913052465.1 uncultured Oceanospirillaceae bacterium | reverse complement strand
CAAAGGCATCTGCTTTGTTTTCACGGTGGTCATTATAGTGATCCAGCTCCTGCACATGCTGGTGCAAACTTCCACCATAAGCCACATTCATTTCTTGAAAGCCCCGACAGATTGCTAGCAGTGGAACACCACGCTTAATCGCCAAAGGAATTAACGCTAATGTAAGGGTATCTCTAGCACTATCGTGCTGAGTTCCAGCACGGCTAATGGCACCATAGTGATGCGGTTCTACATTACTATAGCCACCAGGAAGCAACACACCATCAAGATGATCTAATAAGGCATCAATATCGATTCCCAATTGGTTATCTACATCCGTTAACGCAGGGATTAGTACTGGCACTGCTCCCATTCCATCAACTACGGCACGAGCATATTTCTCACTCACGCGATGGTAAGGATGCAGCCCATCTTGGCTCACTTCACAAACAAGACCTATAAGAGGTTTAGACATACGAATAACGGTAAATAAGGATTGACTTGAAGCTTCGACAATAGCATAAAATGGTTTTAACCTTCAAGTGAATCGTATATTATTATGAACACTATTAGTAAATCACTTACATACACAATTAATACACTTAAGCAATTGTTTTATATAAATAAAATATCTATTTAGTGATTTATATTTACTTGTATTATTTTGTTTTTTGTAAAGTATAATACTATTTTTTACAAAGATATTATTCTCTAAGCTTGCCTATCGCCACCTTTCTGATACCATCACCGGCAGACCTATAAAAGAGATTTCAGCTCATGCCCCATGCCATTGCCTCTTGCTGTGAAGCCGAAGCATTTCTTAGCGCTAATCCAGAGCTTGTAAGCATAGACTTATTACTGCCCGACCAGCACGGTGTTTTACGAGGTAAACGCATTCCTGCGCAAGAGCTGTTAAAGGTTTATGAGCAAGGCTTTTATTTACCTGGCTCTGTGTTTGCCCTTGATATAAACGGTAATACCGTAGAAAGTACAGGCATTGGCTTTGATACGGGTGATTGTGACCAACCTTGCCGAGTGATCCCTAACACCTTAACAATAGTGCCATGGCAACTGAAAACGATGGCTCAGTGTTTAGTCACTATGGAGCAAGTCCCTGGAGAAGCCTATTTTGCTAATCCACGCCACGTTTTAGATCAAATATGTGATCAATATCAAGCACAGGGCTTAACCCCTATGGTGGCCGTTGAATTAGAATTTTACCTCACTGACACTAAGCGTCTTGAATCCGGCCAATTACAGCCGCCAATAGCGCCGATGACAGGCCTTCGAGAAGTGGACACTCAGGTTTATGCAGTAGATAATTTAGATGACTACAGTATTCTTTTAGATGACATCATGCTTGCTGCCCGAGCACAACACATTCCTGCGTCTACCGCCGTGGCAGAGTATGCCCCTGGCCAATTTGAAATCAATCTACTGCATGTTGCTGACCCTGTATTAGCTTGCGACCAAGCCATACTGCTCAAGCGTATTATTAAAAGTGTAAGCCGAAAACATGGTTTTAATGCCACCTTTATGGCCAAGCCCTATGCCGACCAAGCAGGCAGTGGCATGCACATCCACATGAGTTTACTTGATGAATCGGCAAGCAATTTATTTGCCTGTGGCAAAGACAACCGACCTAACCCTATATTAAGTAAAGCATTAGCTGGCCTCCAGGCTACCATGGCTGAAACCATGGCGTTTTTGTGCCCTAAGGTTAATTCGTACCGTCGTTTTCAGCCTGATTTTTTTGTTGCCATGGCCCCTACGTGGGGGATAGATAACCGCACTGTGGCTTTGCGCATTCCTAACGGTTTTGGCCCTGCCACACGCATTGAACACCGCGTAGCTGGGGCCGATGCAAACCCTTACTTAGCTATGTCTGCACTACTTGCAGGCGCATTACATGGTCTCAAAAATGACTTAGTATTAGGCCCTAAAACTACTGGTAATGGCGCTAAAAAAACAGCACCAAGCTTGCCTTTAAATTGGGTGGACGCCTATGGTCTGTTGAATAACAGCGAGTTTGCAAAAAACTATTTTGGGACTGATTTTCTTAAGGTATACACACAAGTACAGCAACAAGAATATGCAGAATTTAACCTCCACGTAAGCAGCTTAGAAATAGACTGGTACCAACGCACCCTTTAAATTTTAGGATTTTTATGAGCCAAGCACACACCCACTCTTATTATGCAGCGAGTGCTAACCAACAAATTGAATGCCCTGTATTACAAGGTAGCCAAAGTGCTGATGTATGTGTTGTGGGTGCTGGAATTACCGGGCTTAGTGCCGCACTAAACTTGGCAGAACGGGGCTATAAGGTAACAGTTTTAGAATCGAACCTAGTGGGCTGGGGAGCTTCTGGGCGTAGTGGTGGGCAAATGATATTTGGTTTTGGCTGTGATATGCCTGTGATCGAAAAATCTGCTGGAAAAATAGCTGCAAAAGCGATGTGGGATATGTCTGTAGAAGCTATTGATATTTTACGACAGCGTGTGGGGCAACATCAAATTCAGTGTGATCTTCAACAAGGCCACCTTCATGCCGCCATAAAACCAAGACAGATGCACGAACTCGAAGAATGGCAGGCCTCGTTAGAGCATGGTTACGGCTATTCTAGCTTAAGCCTTTGGGACCAGCAGAAAGTACAATCGAAAATGGCTAGTGAGCGCTATATTGGCGGACTTTATGATGCTAACTCTGGCCATATTCACCCCCTAAACTACACACTAGGTTTGGCAAAAGCTGCAATAGAAGCAGGCGTCAAAATTTACACAAGTTCCGCAGTGACTAAGGTGACTAGAAAATCTAAAGCCAATGTTTGCCATACTGATCAAGGGCAAGTTACTGCTCAACAAGTACTATTCTGTGGCAATGCCTACATGGGTAAATTAGTCCCTGAGATCAGTAACAAAATAATGCCTGTTGGCACTTATATTGGAGCTACGCAGCCACTGGGAAAGGAACGTGCTGAAGCATTAATTAAAAATAACATGGCGGTTGCCGACGTCAATTTTGTATTAGATTATTTTCGCCTGTCGGCTGATTATCGTATGCTTTTTGGTGGTCGAGTTAGCTACTCCACCCTAGCACCACCCAATCTCACACAGGCTATGCGCCAGCGTATGTTAACGGTGTTTCCACAATTGGCTGACGTTAAGATGGCCTATTCTTGGGGTGGCAATGTAGCCATAACCATGAATCGTGGTCCACATTTTGGAAGAGTAGGCCAAGACTTATACTTTGCGCAAGGATTTTCTGGCCACGGTATTGCTGCAACAGGACTGGCTGGCAAGCTGCTTGCCGAGGCAGTAGCGGGAGAGGCTGAACGGTTTGACCTATTTAATGAAATTAGCCATTTACCCTTCCCAGGGGGCACCCTGCTTAGGACACCAGCATTGGTATTGGCCATGGCTTGGTATCGTTTACGAGACATGTTGTAGTTAAGTTAGGTTAAGTTAAGTTAAATTGTGCTAGGTTAAACTAGACAAAGCTTAAGCTAACACCAAACTAGCCCTAGACTGAACCTAGTGAGATACATTACCGTTATTGGCACTAACAACTTTTGCTGTTATGTCCCCCAAGTTACGAAAGCGATGTGGTAAGTGGGTGTAGAAAAAGTAGCCATCCCCAGTTACCAGATAATAGACCTGCTGATCTACTGTGAGCTCAATAGCACCTTGCACCACAATACCAGCTTCTTCACCATCGTAGGTGATCATATCCTCACCCGTATCGGCTCCTGGGGGGTAAGTTTCACTGAGCATAGAAATATTACGCTCTGCCACACTATGGCCAATGAGTTTTATGGCCACTCCTTGAGCGCTCATGTCTGACTGCTCATCAGCCTTAAAAACCACTTGGTTGCTCATTACTAGATCAGTGGTGAAGAACTCTTCTACACCCATAGGAAACCCTTTAAGCACCTTAAGCAAGGAACTAAAGGAGGGGCTGACAGTGTTTTTTTCAATCATAGAGATGGTACTATTAGTCACCCCCGCACGTTTGGCCAGCTCACGCTGTGAAAGCCCAATACGTTTACGAATCGTTTTTAATCTAACACCTAAGTCCAAGGGTCTTTCTCCATATACTTATGTGGTTTAGCAATCCTGTAATGGGATACGAACATTAACTCTAACACCTTCAGTAACCGCGGTACTAATATCAACAATGCCACCTAAAGACCTTGCACGCTCATCCACTCCAGATAGGCCAAAGCCTTCATTATGTTCAAGTGGATCAAAACCAATGCCGTTATCTTCAACTATGATATTCATGTAACCGTCAGAAGCATCTAAACATACCTTTAGCTTAGTTAGCTGAGCATATTTCACGGCATTATTCACCAGCTCTTGAACTATACGATAGCTTGCAATACTGTACATTTCTGCTAAATCATCCACCGAGGCATTAATATTAAGGTCAAGCTCAACACCCTGCTCGTGTAAGTGAAACGCAAGAATGCATTGCTCAACCGCTACTTTTAAACCGAACATGTCTAACGCCTCTGGCCGTAAACGCTGAATCATATTACGCATAGTTTCGTAAAGGGCATCTGCTTGATCGGTGATATCTTGAGCGTAGATTCCAACCCCTTGTATGGTTTCTGCATTTTCCAGTATGTGAGCATTAATTTTAATAGCCGTCAGTGTTTGACCGAATTCATCGTGCAACTCTCTAGCAATATGGTGAAATTGATCCTCTTGCACACGAATCAGCTGCTGTGCCAAACGGGTATTTTCGTCGCTCTTACGCTGCAACTCTGTGGTTCGCTTGGTGACCATCACTTCTAAATTAGCATGCTGCTGGCTGAGCTCGACCAGAGAGGCATCTCGTTGTACCTCTAGTGCATATTTACCAATTAAACTGTGGTAATAGATAAAGTAAGCCATGCACATTAACATTAGAATAAGTAACAAGACCTGGAGGTCTTTGGCATACAAGCCTGCAGTTTTAGTTACATACAGGGTAAAAGGCTGTCCTAAGTCATCCAGGTTACGCTCTTCAGTGAAGGTAGCTATCTTAACTATGGGCAAGGACGTTACTGGTGCCAAAATCGCTTCAGCAGCTAACTTGCGCTCTTGACCGTAAAGTAGCTTTACATTCGCCGCAGGTATGATGCTCGCAACAGACGCCAGCATCGCATCTGTTTTGATCACCAACAACACAGCCAAACCACCTTCTGAATAAACCGGTTCCTTGTCAGACAGGGTGTTCAGCGCTTTGATTAATACATAGCCACGCCCACCTTCTTGCATTTTATAAGGTTTGGAAGCGGTAGGTTTGCCCGACGCTAAAGAAGCTAATAACGGCTCTCGCATCGTTCGTACCGACATCATATCAAATCCCATGAGACCTTTAATTGAGTCTAAATAAGGGTCCATAAAAATAATAGGGAATTGCATAGGGACACCTTTAATCCTATTAAAAGGTTTTTTCTGGGGGTCTACCTTGCTTACATAGCGTGTGAGCTTATAGTCTTTATAGCCCATCTTTTGCATAAGAGTTTCGTGCTGCACTTTATTAACTGGATCAAGACTAACCAGCACCTCAAACATATAAATATGCGGATAAGCATCACGCATATACTCAGTGAAGTCGCGGGTTTTTTGAACGTTTTGGGGGCCAACGCTAGTCAATAAACTACCAAAACTGGACAAAGCCGCATCATTAATAACTAACTGCTTATATATGCCATTAAAAGCTTCGTTTGCATGTTTGTCAAAATTCACCCGTTGCGTATTGATAATGTGAGTGATCACTACAGATAAAACCACTACTACACTAAAGGTCCACAATATGAAACGCAACTGAGTCGAACGAAGTAACAAATAACCTAAATGATTACTTTTTTCCACAATAAAAACCCTTGCGCCAAGTATGCGATAAACTCATGGTTGTGCCCGTTGACAATAGCTACGTCACTAACCAAGCAAACCTTGATCTGTAAAAGGGTTTGGTTTGGTTCGACGATTACCTAAATATTGTACTGACCATTATACAGTTGTGCCATTATCTTTAAATCATAGCCGATGGGAAGATGACTAGAGAATACTAAACTTTGCTTTTGTTGGTCATCTCCCACCACAAAATATTTAACAAAACACTAATTTAACGATTAAAAATTTGACCTTTATACCTCAGTTTAGCATGAGGACTTGCGGTCCAACAAATATTAAGCATTGTCCGTTGTAGCCTCTTGAACCACAGTTAATGTAGTAATAAAGTGGATTTCAACAGGGTATTTAAGGCCAAGTTGTATTGAATATAGGTTCAATTACTCCACGGTAACTGACTTAGCTAAGTTGCGCGGTTGGTCCACGTCAGTGCCTTTAATAATAGCCACATGATATGACAACAACTGCATAGGAATAGCGTAGACGATTGGCGCTAGTAGTTCAAAAATTTCAGGCACTACAATGACATGGGTGGCATCGTCCTCCGCCATTTTGGCGTGGGCATCTGCGAAAACAAACAATTCACCGCCACGGGCACGGACTTCCTGCATGTTTGCTTTGAGTTTATCGAGCATGTCATCTTTAGGTGCAACCACAACTACAGGCATAGCTGAATCTACCAAGGCTAGCGGGCCATGCTTAAGCTCTCCTGCTGGATAGGCCTCAGCGTGAATATAAGAAATTTCTTTTAACTTCAAAGCACCTTCAGAAGCAATAGGGAACATACTACCTCGCCCAAGAAATAAGGTGTGATGTTTGTCTGCAAAACGTTGTGCCAAAGCTTCAATCTTTTTGTCCATTTGCAAACATTTCTGTAAGACGCTCGGCAGTGTTTGCATCGCCTCAATAATGGGCTGCAAATCTATATCTGAGCGTTGTTTTGCCAATAATAAGGTGAGGTGAAGCAGTGTGACCAGTTGAGTGGTAAAGGCTTTAGTAGAGGCCACACTAATTTCTGGCCCAGCTTGGGTCAATAAGACCATGTCAGACTCACGTACCAGACTGCTTGAGGCCACATTACAAACAGCAAGGCTAGCCGCTAATTTGGTTTTGTCGATATGACGCAAAGCAGCTAAGCTATCAGCTGTTTCTCCAGACTGGGACAGGGTGATAAGTAGGGTGTCCTCTGGCACTACAGCCTTGCGGTAACGGTATTCACTGGCCACCTCCACCTGACAAGCCAGACCGGCTAAACTCTCAATCCAGTATTTCGCCACCATGCCCGCTAAGTAACTTGTGCCACAGGCAATGATTTGAACGTTTTTGGCTTTTGCCAATGCTTCCATTGCATTGTCGTTGAGAATATTCTGTAGGTTACCAGCAATAATTTGCTGGGCGATGAGATTACCCACAACCTTGGGTTGTTCGTTAATCTCTTTTAGCATGTAGTGCTTATAAACCCCTTTATCGCTATTTTCTTCACTGTGTTCATAACGGTGACTTGGGCGCTCTACGACTGCACCGTTTAAGTTGGTAACCGTTACTTTTGTTCGACTAATTTCAGCAATGTCGCCATCTTCTAAGAACATAAATTGATCAGTGACTTGTAACAACGCCAGCTGGTCAGAGGCAATATAGTTTTCATCACTACCCAGGCCAATCACTAATGGACTACCTTTACGTGCGGCTAATAATAATTCGGGCTGAGTTTCATCCACCACACCTAAAGCATAGGCTCCCTCACAACGACTTGCAGCATCACGCACTGCAGCTGTTAAAGACATCCCTTGCTTACGATTACGGTGAATTAAGTGAGCAATCACTTCAGTATCTGTATCACTTTCAAAGCCATAGCCCGTGGCTATGAGGTCTGCCTTGATGGATTCAAAATTGTCGATAATACCATTATGAACAACAGCTAAACTGCTATGAGACCAATGTGGGTGGGCATTCACTTCGTTTGGGACTCCATGTGTAGCCCACCGTGTATGGGCAATACCTAAACAACCCGATAAAGGCACGTTCGTTAAGGCCGAGGCTAGATTTGCCACTTTTCCTACCCTGCGAGTACGTTGTAACCCTTGGTCGCTTAAAATCGCTACCCCAGAAGAATCGTAACCACGGTATTCTAGGCGCTTTAGGCCTTCTACCAATATATTGCTGATATTACGCTGAGCAATGGCGCCAACTATTCCGCACATGGTTGTTCTTCCTTGGTTAAATTTTTATGGGTTTAGCCCAAAAGGCTATGTTTCGCTGTTTGCCACGAGCAATGGCTAGATGTTCGTCAGCCACGTCTTTGGTAATGGTTGAGCCTGCGCCAATAGTTGCATCTACACCAATATTTACCGGTGCAACAATAGCGCTATTTGAACCAATAAAAGCACCATCACCGATGGTAGTTTTGAACTTGTTCACGCCATCATAGTTACAGGTAATCGTGCCAGCACCGATGTTGACGTTTTTTCCCACCTTCGTATCGCCTAGATAAGTAAAATGGTTAACCTTAGAAGCTCTGCCGACAGTGGTATTTTTAGTTTCAACAAAGTTGCCAACTTTGGCGTGTTCGTGAAGTATGGTACCAGGTCGTAGGCGGGCAAAAGGCCCAATGCTACAGTTTTGAGCAACTTGAGCTTGGTCAATCACACTATTGGCTAATATCTTTGTACCCATCCCGATGTGGGCATCCTTAATATGGCAGTTGGGGCCAATGTGAACGCCATCTTCTAAGTGGACTTGGCCTTCAATAATGACATTAATGTCAATATAAATGTCTCTACCTACTGTGAGTTCGCCACGTAAGTCAAAACGGGTCGGGTCAGCTAACTGTACGCCATCACGCAATAGTTGGTCGGCATGCTGGCGTTGATACCAGCGCTCAAGATCGGCTAACTGCAGACGGTCATTTACACCTTGGGTTTGCTGTGGGTGATCTGGCTGAAGGTGCATTATGCCCACACCGTCAGCAACAGCCATGGCTACGATATCTGTAAGGTATATCTCACCTTGGGCATTGTTACTTTCAATACGTGGTAACCAGCTATTTAACAAACTTGCTTTGACTGCCAAAATGCCAGTGTTAATCTCTTTAATCTTCAACTGCTGTGCATTGGCATCTTTATGCTCGACAATCGCTTGGATCTGTCCATTGTGATCACGCACAATACGACCATAGCCCGCTGCGTCTTCTAATGTGACTGTGAGGATGGCTAAACTTTGGTCACCAGCTTGATTTACTAGCTGTTGCATCAGGCTTGTTGGGACTAAGGGTACGTCACCGTACAATACCAACACGATGGCGTCGGGATCGACCTTTGGCATGGCTTGAGCTACTGCATGGCCTGTACCCAATTGTTGATCTTGCGGTACACACTCTGCTCCCAGGGGCTTTACTGTTGCCTCTACTTGATCCGCATGGTGGCCAACGATAATGTAAACACATTTAGGAAGCAGCCCTTGGGCTTGTTCCACCGCATGCACCAGCATTGGTTTACCGGCTAGTGGATGCAATACTTTGGGCAGGTCTGAGCGCATACGTGTGCCTTTGCCTGCAGCGAGAATAATGACTTCTAACGACATTAACGATCCTATTAACACGGTATTAAATTCTGTTCTTAAGTTTAGACGTTTTATGTGGCTAAAGTTCATTAAAGATTATTTTATTATGCTTTATTATGAACTACTTACCTGCCTTACCCAGTCGAACAAAAAGGCATCTCCAACCCTTGGGGGTACAAAAAAAGGCAGCCGAGGCTGCCTTTTTAGTGGTTCGCTATGAACTACTTATTTGCCTAACTTTTGGCGGATCTGACGTAACGTACGAAGTTGAGCGACAGCTTCAGCCAATTGGCCAGTAGCACGTGAGTAGTCGAACTCTGAAGTTTTATCAGCCATGGTCTGCTTAGCTATGCGACTTGCTTCTTCTGCAGCAGCTTCATTTAAATCTGCTGCACGAAGTGCTGTATCAACCAACAGGGTCACTTTGTGAGGCTGAACTTCTAAAAAACCACCCGACACATAAAATACATCCTCTTCACCAGATTCCGTGCGCATAAGCACAGGACCTGGTCGAACTTCACTTAGCAGTGGAGTGTGGCCTGGAGTAATACCCAGCTCACCCAACGTACCTGTAAGTGAAATAAACTGTACCTTACCTGTAAATACGGATTCTTCTGCACTAACGATGTCACAATCTACACTGGTAGCCATATGATTATCCTCTTAAGCAGGGCTTAGCTTAACAACAAACGTAGCGCGAGGCGCTAACTAAGCCCCAACAATTACATACTCTTGGCTTTCTCTACGACTTCTTCGATGCCACCAACCATGTAGAAGGCTTGCTCTGGAAGATTATCGTATTCGCCAGCCAAAATTCCCTTAAAGGCAGCAATTGTGTCTTTAAGTGAGACGTATTTACCAGATGCTCCAGTAAATACTTCTGCGACGAAGAAAGGCTGGGATAAAAAGCGCTGAATCTTACGAGCACGAGTTACTGACTGCTTGTCTTCGTCAGACAATTCATCCATACCCAAGATCGCTATAATGTCTTTTAGCTCCTTGTAACGCTGGAGTATGCCCTGCACGCCACGAGCAATGTCGTAGTGCTCTTGACCTATCACCAGCGGATCTAGCTGCCGTGAGCTTGAATCTAGTGGATCGATAGCTGGGTAGATACCCAATTCTGCGATCTGACGAGACAATACTACGGTAGCATCCAAGTGAGAAAAGGTTGTCGCTGGAGAAGGGTCAGTCAAGTCATCGGCTGGTACGTATACCGCTTGGATAGAGGTGATTGAACCTGTCTTAGTAGAGGTAATACGCTCTTGCAAAACACCCATTTCTGAAGCTAAAGTTGGCTGGTAACCTACTGCTGAAGGCATACGGCCTAACAATGCAGATACTTCCGTTCCAGCTAAGGTATAGCGGTAGATGTTATCAATGAACAACAATACATCACGGCCTTCATCACGGAACTGCTCGGCCATAGTAAGGCCAGTTAGTGCCACACGTAGACGGTTTCCTGGAGGCTCGTTCATTTGGCCATATACTAGAGATACTTTGTCTAATACGTTAGATTCTTTCATCTCGTAGTAGAAATCATTACCTTCACGAGTACGCTCGCCAACACCAGCAAACACAGAGTAACCACTGTGCTCTATAGCGATGTTACGGATAAGCTCCATCATGTTTACAGTTTTGCCTACGCCAGCACCACCGAATAGTCCAACCTTACCACCTTTGGCGAAAGGACAAACCAAGTCGATTACTTTGATACCAGTTTCTAGCAATTCACTACTTGCTGATTGCTCTTCGTAAGTAGGTGCCTTACGGTGAATTGGCATGCGCAGTTCTTCACCAATAGGACCACATTGGTCGATTGGGTTACCCAAAACGTCCATAATACGGCCTAGTGTGGCTGTACCTACAGGTACCTTGATAGCTCCACCAGTGTTAGACACTTCCAAACCACGACTTAGACCTTCAGTCTGACCCATGGCGATAGTGCGTACTACGCCGTCGCCCAACTGTTGTTGCACTTCTAGGGTTGTGCCCTTGGCATCTACAGTTAGTGCGTCATATATTTTTGGCACAGAATCACGTGGGAATTCCACGTCGATTACAGCACCGATAATCTGTACGATACGTCCGCTACTCATAA
>CAJXEN010000068.1 GCA_913052465.1 uncultured Oceanospirillaceae bacterium | reverse complement strand
TATCCAGCAACCCAATAGTATAACGGAGTTATGCCCGTGACGTGGCCTCTTTCGCAGCGAATACAATCATTTAGGCCTTCAGCGACGGTGAGCATCAGCAACCTTGCGTCTCAAATGAGTGCCAACGGTGAAGATGTGATTAATCTCGCTGTAGGTGAGCCAGATTTTGATACTCCTAGCCACGTTATAGATGCCGCAATCTCGGCCATGCAAGCAGGCCAAACTCGTTATACCCATGTAGCTGGCACCATAGCATTGCGCCAAGCGGTGTGTAATAAGTACCAACGGGAAAACCAACTAAGCTACCAAACTGATCAGGTTTTAATCAGTAATGGTGCTAAACAGAGCATATACAACCTTACCACTGCCTTATTAGAAGCAGGCGACCAGGTGATTGTGCCTGCGCCTTATTGGGTTTCTTATAGCGCCATGGTAGCCATGGCAGGCGCTGAGGCTGTTATTATCCCATGCCCTGCGTCTCAAGCTTTTAAAGTTACCGCGGCACAACTTTCAGCTGCTATCACTCCTGATACCAAACTGTTAATGCTTAATAGCCCAAGCAACCCTAGCGGCCAAGCTTATAGCGTTGCCGAATGGATAGCCATTGGGCATGTGCTGCGCTTACACCCACACGTGATCATTTTAAGTGACGATATATACGAGCACATTTATTGGGGCCAGGAACCTTTAGTTAATCTACTAAATGTGTGCCCTGACCTAGCTAACCGCTGCGTATTAGTGAATGGCGTGTCTAAAGCCTACGCTATGACCGGCTGGCGCATTGGTTACGCAGCCGGACCAGTATCGATCATTAGTGCCATGACCAAAGTTCAGGTTGAATCTAGCTCATGTGCAAGCAGTATTAGCCAAGCTGCAGCAGAAGCTGCATTGAATGGGCCACAAGATCCAGTGCACACTATGGTGAGCGCTTATCAACAAAGGCACGATTATGTGGTTAGCCAGCTTAATACCATGCCAGGGCTTAACACCTTGCTCAGCCAAGGCACCTTTTACAGCTTTGTAGACTGCGCTAAAGCGATAGCCTCACTCGGATACAAAGATGATTTAGGCCTTGTAAAAGGCATATTAGCCAGCACAGGAGTGGCGCTAGTACCCGGTAGTGCGTTTGGCTTGCCCGATCACTTTCGTCTTTCCTACGCCACAGACATGGCTGTATTGCACCAAGCATGTGAACGGCTAAGGCTATTTTTTAGCCGCTAACCCCCAAGCCCTTGCCGTTTGCTGCATTTGCCACAATCTAGCATAGTGACCATTTTTAATGAGCAATTCTTGATGACTGCCCTGCTCTACTAGATCGCCATCATCTACTACTAAAATACGGTCTGCATCAACAATAGTAGACAACCTATGCGCGATAACGAGGGTGGTTTTGTTGGTAGATATGTCAGCCATCGCTTTAAGAATACTTCGCTCAGATTCAGAATCTAGGGCAGAAGTTGCCTCATCAAAAACTAATATAGCTGGATTTTTAAGTAGCACTCTAGCAATAGCAATACGTTGTTTTTCTCCACCAGATACCTTTAAACCACGTTCACCAACGATCGTTTCTACACCCTCTGGAATGGATTCAACAAAGCTCCTTAACGAAGCCATATCAATGGCTTTCCAAATGGCTTCATGGCTGGCATCAGTGCAACCATAAGCCACATTGTTCCAGATGGTGTCGTTAAATAGCACGGTATCTTGCGGCACCACACCAATGGCTTGCCTTAAGCTTAGCTGTTGTACATCTCGTAAGTCTTGGCCATCTATGCGA
Source organism: uncultured Oceanospirillaceae bacterium (assembly GCA_913052465.1). Taxonomy (GTDB): domain Bacteria; phylum Pseudomonadota; class Gammaproteobacteria; order Pseudomonadales; family Balneatricaceae; genus Njordibacter. The sequence goes on along the minus strand of CAJXEN010000068.1, from coordinate 9,994 downwards.
ATGCTGCCAGCATTGATGTCATAGGAACGAAATAGCAAACGCGCTATGGTAGATTTACCAGATCCACTGGGGCCTACAACAGCTACTTTTTCACCTGAGGCCACACTAAAACTTAGCTTTTTTAGAATTTGACGTTGGCTTTGATAACTAAAGTCAACTTGTTCAAACTCAATCGCTGCCTGCTGAACTTTTAGTATTGGCGCGCCAACTTTATCTTGCACGGTGGACTTACGTCTTAATAAACCGAACATGTTTTCTATGTCAGATAATGAGCGGCGTATTTCACGGTAAATAAAACCTAAAGCATTCAGTGGCACAAACAGCTGCAACAAATACAGATTAACCATGACTAAATCACCAATAGTCATGGTTTCTTCAGCAACACCCTTAGCAGCTAGGTACATTAGGGCTGTTACCCCTAAACCAATAATTAATGCTTGCCCAGAGTTAAGTAACGCTAAGGATAAACGATTGTCTACTCTAGCCTGTTCCCAAGCACTTAAATTGACATTATATTGCTTAGCTTCAAAGGCCTCATTATTAAAATATTTCACCGTTTCAAAGTTCAACAAGCTGTCTACAGCACGGGTACTGGACTTACTATCTAGATGGTTAGCTTCTTTCACAAAACGAGTACGCCATTCTGTAGTCTTAATACTAAATACCACATAAACCAATACACACACTAACGTGACAGCAGAAAACCAGACGTCAAAAGCAAACAACAAAATGAGCATCACGACAATGAGTTCAATAATGGTGGGCAAAATATTAAACACCATAAAGCGCATCATAAAATTGATGCCATTGGTGCCCCGGTCAATATCGCGGGAAATACCACCCGTTTGGCGACCTAGGTGGAAATCAAGCTCAAGCTGATGTAAGTGGGAAAACACTTCTAAGCCCACTTTGCGCATCGCACTTTCAGTCACCCGGCTAAACACTGCATCACGCAGTTCACCTAAGAATACTGCACCAAAACGCAGGCCACCATACAGTAGTACAAAAGCCAAAGGAATCACGAGCAACTGCTCTGGATTAGTTCCATCCAAAGCATCGACGATGTGTTTGAATATCCAAGGAATAACTAAAGATACACCTTTTGCACTCACTAACAAGGCCATAGCAACAACCACCCTGGCCTTATGAATCATAAGGTAGGGCCACAAAGATTTTAAAAGAACCATTAATTCAAGTTCTTTTAATTCCTTAATTTGATGCTGTCCATACCCTTTCTTAGCGCTGGTCTTCAAGTGTCTAAGTGTAAAATAGCTTCAATTTCTACCTGCACCGCTTTTGGCAAAGCAGCAACACCAACAGCCGCACGGGCTGGATACGGTTCGGCTATATAGGTAGCCATGATTTCATTAATAGTTGGGAAGTTAGACAAATCTGTCATGGATATATTTAACTTAACAGCATCAGCTAGGGAGCCACCACTAGCTTCTGCAACAGCCTTTAAGTTTTCAAATACCTGCGTCGCCTGAGCCGCAAAATCTTGGCTACACACTTCCATAGTGTTTGGGTCCAATGGAATCTGACCAGAAATATAAACCGTGTTGCCCACCTTAACTGCTTGAGAGTAAGTACCGATTGCTGCTGGAGCCTTGTCTGTTGAAATAATGGTCTTTGCCATGGAAAATACGCCTTAAATATTGAATAAGATAACTGCATGAATAATAACAGGCCAACAGCCACAATGGCCACACTAGAATCGGCTAACAAGTTGACAAAACAAAGCTACTAAGTTTAGCAGCCTTAGCTTATGGCCAAAGGGCCACAAGGTCTGAAATTGAATCCAGTACTAAATCAGCATCCACTTGTAATTCAGATCTAGTACTAGTGCCAGTGAGCACACCCACGTTAAAACCTGCACAGGCACTTTGGCCCATATATAAGTCATGGGTATTGTCACCCACCACCATTACTTGCTCAGGCCTTAACCCTGTTTGCTGGCAAAAACCCAGCACCATGCCTGGCCCAGGTTTACTACCAAACCCAGAATCATAGCCCACCGCATAATCAAATAAGTTCAAACAATTAAACTCACCCAGAGTTGCTTTAATACCCGCTTCGCTGTCCATAGTGGCCACGCCAAGAACTAAACCTAGATCAGCTAAATGTTGCAAACTCAAAGTAAGGTTTTTCACCGGCACACTGCGGCCGTAGTCTGATGTTGCAAACATATTATTTAGCAATACCTCCAACTGATCGACAGGCTTGTTAGCTAAACGTGCCCACACCAAACTAATATCCAGGTTATTACCTGCCGCCAAAATAGAGCCACCCAACACGCGCTTTTCATTAGCGTCGTAACCTACAGCTTGCAACATAGCTAATGCTAGAGTTTCATCTCCGTCAGCTACCGCCATCACTGCAGCACGAGCCCTTGGTACCCAAGTGGCATGGAAGTCTAGCAAGGTTCCATCTTTATCAAACACAATACCTTTGATCTTACCGGCATCAAATGAGCGCTTTAAAGTACTCATGAAGGTTTAGTCTCCACATTACTTTTTATTGAGTTAATGTCTATCAAATCACTTTCTATGGAATCCACTTCTGCTAAGTGGTCTTTTCCAGCACTAGCTTGCACAGTATCACTTTGTGTAACTGGCTTAGGATCACTATAACCTCGCCAGCGGCTAGTTCTCATCTCACCCTCACGGTTAAGTACGGGATATGCTATGGCGGTGAAGTGTGAATGAAGGCGTTTAATGTCTCGCATTAAGTCAGTAAATAAAGAATGTGCCACTGGATTTGCTTTTTCAGCATGCATGGACCGGTGTTGCTGCCCATCTAAATACTTTTGGTGGTTAGTATTAAATTCATGCTTAGCTTGAATCAAACCACGAGCACTGCTTACGTCTTCACTCATCATTACTTGAAACGAAATGGGCATCACCTTAAAAACAGCCTTCATACTGGTATCTAGTGCCTCACGTTCGTATTCAGTAAAGTCAATGTGCAAGCTATTTTTCTTTTTTAGTAGTAAGGTCATGCTGCGCTCTAAGGTATCACCTGCATGTTCTATATTGGTAATAAATAGCAGTAAATCTTGGCAGCGATGGCGCTCATCCTCAGTTAAATCCTGCCCTCCTAACTCCAACAAGTAGGCATTAATTTGTTGGTGAAAGTCATCAATAATGTCATCACTTTGGTGGATTTTCTTTTCTAGAGCGTCATAACGTTCGGTCATACCTAGGTGTACTTCACGTAGCATATCTTCTAGCAACTCACCCATCGTTAGGGTGTCTCTTACGACGTTAGCCAAAGCAGCAGAAGGCGCAGTATCTTGTACATTTTTAAGGTATTTAGGGCTTGGTAGAGGCGCCACAGTTTCTCTTGGTAGCCTGGTATCAATCCAACCTGCCAATTTACTCACAATCAACATACCAAAAGCTGCAACAGTCACATTGAATAAACAATGCATTAATACCACCTGCCAGGCTGGATCCATGCTCACATAATTGAGCCCAGCATGAACTTCAGCTACCCATGGATAAAAAGCCATGGCGCCTATAGTACGTAATATTAGGTTGCCTAAAGGTGCAACCCGCTTAGCATTGCTAGACTTTCGTGATAAGTACACCGGGATACCAGCGCTACCAATATTAACACCTAGAATAAGCAATAACCCTGAATCAACATCAATCACTCCTGCACCCACCAAACCTGCCAATAGCAGCACCATTACCAGACTAGAATGCAATAGGAAGGTGAGTAAAGCGGCAAACACTATCGCCAACCAGGGTTCCGCAATAAGGCTGCGCAAGATATCGCTAAAGAGTTCAGAGCCTTGTAGCGGCACAGCTTGCTGGCGTAACAAACCTAAGGCCAACAGCATTAAACCTAAACCCATTAAGGCTTCGCCAATGCCATGTTGGCGTTTATCTTTGGCACGTAATTCCATAAGCACGCCAATGGCTACTAGTAAAGGGCTCAGGGCACTAAGGTCGAAAGAAAGAACGAGGGCAACGATGGTGGTGCCTACATCTGCTCCTAATAACAAAGCTAATCCAGCTTGGCCTTGTACGCCAAGAGAAGATGCAAGTAAGGCAGACGCAGTGCTACTTTGAAGAACGAGGGTAAGCATTACACCCAAACCCAAGGCTGACCATACGCCTTCAAAACGATCACGAATAAAATAAGTTAGCCGGCCACCAAAAGCCCTTTTCATTCCCTGCTGCACTCGTTTTAAGCCCCAAATAAGCAAGGCTACCCCACCTGCTAAACCAATGAGCATTTGGGTAATACTAGTGTCTGATACAGGGTCGATATGCGCCTCTTAATAACTTCAATTTTATCCTTGGCGGGGTTGCATAATGCGTGAAGAGAGTGCCAAACTGCAAACCACACTATAGAATAACATAAGATCCTAACAATACTAATAATTTGGACTATAGATTGATGAAAAATAAAGTTATTTTGCTTATTTTAGATGGCCTAGGTTATTCCTACGCACGCAGGCTCATGGGCAACTTAGAAGGTTGGGTAGAATCAGGTGAAGCTAGCCTTTGGAAAGGCCAATCTGTTCTACCCTCAGTGTCTGGACCTTGTTATGCCAGCATCCACACGGGGCTCACACCACAAGACCATGGCGTAACCAGTAACTACCACCAAGGTAAATTAGAGGACGCTGACATTTTTAGTGCTGTAAAAGCCGCAGGCGGCACCACGTCGGCAGTGGCCCATTCTTTTTTTTCTGACTACTTTCAAGCCAGTCCATTTAACCATTTGCGCGACATGGAAGTAGATGATATGAACCGGCCTATTCAACATGCACGGTTTTACACTATGGCTGGTGAAAATAAAGCTCAGCCTGCCACACCGTCAGACATCGATCTATTCTGGCAAATGAGCTTACTCATTCAGCGCCATCAACCAGATTACTTTTTATTCCATTCCTGCACCTTAGACAGCTTGGGCCATCACTACGGCTTTGATTCCATTGAAATAGACAAAAACTGCTACACCATTGATGCGGCACTAGGTGACTTCATTCCCCGCTGGCAAAAACACGGTTATGACGTCATTGTAACCGCAGACCACGGTCAAAGTGCACGAGGCCACCACGGTGGCACAGCAGATATTATGCGTGACATTCCTATTTATTACTTTGCTAATCCTAACAACCCCATTCAAGGGCCGGCACAAGATTTTGTTATTGCTCAAACAGCCCTTGCACCCAGCATATTGCAACGCATGGGTATTGCCATACCAGAGTCTATGCAACCCCCCCTGTATGGAGTTAACTCATGACAGGCCCTACCCCAGCAGATCACCATTACGACTATATTGTTATCGGCGCAGGTTCTGCTGGCTGCGTATTAGCTAACCGCTTAAGTGCAGATTTAAATTGTCAGGTACTGTTGTTAGAGGCTGGCCCACGTGACCGTAACCCATTAATCCACATGCCAGCTGGTGTTGCACTATTACTAAACCATAAAAAGCTCAACTGGTGTTATCAATCTGCACCTCAAACAGCCATGAATGGTCGCCAGGTGCCTATCCCAAGAGGCAAAACCTTAGGTGGCTCAAGTGCTATTAATGCCATGGTGCATATACGTGGCCAACGTGAAGATTATGATGCATGGCGCGCATTGGGAAATGCCGGCTGGGGTTATGACGACGTGTTACCCTTTTTTCGCCAATCTGAAACCAACTTAGGTGCGAACCTTGACCCAGGTTTCCATGGCAGCTGCGGCCCATTAACCATAAGCGACAGGTCTTACACCCACCCATTAAGTGACCAATTTGTTGAGTCTGCGATAGCTATGGGCATGGCTCACAACCAAGACTTTAATGGTTTAAAACAAGCCGGCGCCGGCCGCTACCAAGTAGCACAAAAAGACGCCAAACGCTGCAGTGCAGCTTCCGCATTCTTACATCCCGTGTCTGATCGCCCTAACCTAACAGTAATCACCAACGCCCACGTTAAACGCATTATTATTAAAGATGGTAAGGCTTTGGGTGTAGGTTATCAGGTAGACAATAGAGTAAGTCATGCATTTGCTGATAACGAAGTGATTTTGAGCGCGGGGGCAATCGGGTCACCAAAGATACTCATGCTTTCTGGCATAGGCCCTGCAGATGAACTAGCTAAGCACGATATAAAAATGCACCTAAACTTACCAGGTGTAGGTAAAAACCTGCAAGACCATCTTAACATTTCTGTACTAGCCAGCACTAAAGAAGCCAATAGCCTTTATGGTGTAGACAAAGGCATTGGCGCTTTAACTAGCGGCATACGTTATTTTTGGAACAAATCTGGCCCAGGGGTGACTAACGGCGCAGAAAGCGGTGCTTTTACCAGCTCTAGCTTTAGCCCTAACCGACCCGATATTCAGCTGCATTTTTTACCTTTAATGATATTCCCTGAACCCGTACCCGATATTAAAGCTCATGGTGTCACCATTCATGCATGTAACTTACGGCCCACAGACGCAGGAAAAATCACCTTAGCCAGCGCCAACTCTAAGCATGCACCTGTCATCGATCAACGTTTTTTACAGACCCAAGGCAATATTGACCGCATGCGCGAAGGCATTTATATCTGCCGAGAAATACTCGCCAGTGGGTCCTTTGCAGAGACTATAAGTCATGAATACTCACCAGGCCATGAGGTGCTTTCAGACACCCAAATCTGCGATTTTATAAAAGCCACCGCAGAAACTGAATACCACCCTGTGGGCACCTGCGCTATGGGTCAGGGTGAGTTGGCCGTGGTAGACGCTGCGCTGCAAGTACATGGCATTAAAGGCTTGCGTGTAGCAGACGCATCTATAATGCCTACTCTTATTAGTGGTAATACTAATGCCACAAGCATAATGATTGGAGAGAAAGCGGCGGCAATGATTATTGCAGATGCTCAGCGCTAAACTGTTCAGTAGTCACAGAGGCTTGGGCTTTATCACTGTAACGCTCACCATGCACTGTTTGTTCGTTGATCAAGGCATTAAGCAGCGCCTCCACTTCGGCATCTAACATTAGGTCGTTAGCGCCTAAATTATCTTCTAGGTGGTCTAAATTTTGAGTGCCAGGAATCGCAATAATGTTGTCACCTTGAGCGATTACCCAAGCCAAAGCGAGCTGAGCTGGCGTACAGCCTTGGCGCTGAGCTAACTTTACATAAGCAGGCAATAAAGACACATTAGATGGGTAATTTTCGGCATCAAAACGCGGCATAGTCTGGCGCAAGTCATGTTCTGCCAGCCCCGAAGTATCGTGTAATTTGTTAGTTAAAAAGCCACGAGCTAAGGGACTAAATGCCACGTATGCTGCACCAATTTTTTGGCTGGCGCGTAACACTTCAATTTCAGCATTACGTGTCCATAAAGAATATTCTGACTGAATCGCACTAATAGGGTGTTCAGCATGAGCTTTATACAAGTCTGCTGCACCTATTTCTGACACACCTAGGGCACCAATCTTGCCCTCTCTTTGCAAATCAGCCAAAGTACCAATGCTATCCTCTATCGGCACTGTAAAGTCTCGTCGATGCAAATAATATAGGTCTATATGATCTGTTTGTAGGCGTTGCAAGCTGGCTTCACAAGTGGCACGGATATACTCTGGCCTACCATTGATGCTGGGGTTGCTGTCAGGGTTTTGGCCAAAGCCACACTTGCTAGCCAAAAAAAACTCGCTGCGGCGCTGGCTAATAAACTTCCCGATCATGGATTCGTTATGGCCATAGCCATAAACTGCAGCCGTATCTAACATGGTATAGCCTATATCTAGAGCCCTACTCAAAACTTGCTCACAATGCTTATCACTACTTTTTTCACCATAACCATGGGACAAACTCATACAACCTAAACTAACGGCTGATACTGGGCGATTGGCAAGTAAGCGGGTGTTATTTGGCATGTTATTGATTCTCATTTAAAGCAGCGGCTAAACGGGGGCTGAAGCAGCGTTAAGGCAGCGCCGCAATACGTTTCTTATTGGCTATTAGTGTCTCGACTTAGACATCATTTGTAAAGGTGCTGATGTATTTACATGCCACTTCTATAACCATCAATTTTCTAGTGTGCGTCGGCGCTGGCGTACTACCGAAAAACTTCTTTTTGGCCAAATACCCTACTGTGATAAGCAGAAGCTATACAAAAACCCCACATTGATGTTCGCCTCACAAGATACAGAGCCATTATCAATAACTCACGTCGTCATTCTCATAGAGCTACCATCGTTCAACCTCGACAAGCTTTTAACTGATGACGACTATCAAGAGCTACAAGCAGTGTTGATTGATAATCCTGACCTTGGTCCGGTTATGTCCGGCACCGGCAGATTTAGAAAAGTGCGCTGAGTTCCTGAATACCAAGGTAAGAACGGCGCGTTGCGTGTTGTATATTACAACAGATCTAGGTCGACCAGCCCAATCTATATGATAATGATCTTTCCTAAAAGCGTTTCTGACAACTTATCTAGTCACCAAAAGAACGTTTTAAAATAAATTACACATCGCTTAAATTAAAAGAGGAATTCACAATGATTTATGACATTAAAAACATGCCCGAAGAGCTATTTAAAGAACTAGCGGACAGTGCACAAATGATAGTGGATATTGAAAGCGGAAATGCTAGTGTCGATGGTTTGAAAACACACGAGTGGACAGTAGTTGACTTTAAGCGAGTCGGATAATTATTGCCTACGACAATGAACCAAGCGCAATTTGCAAAGTTGGTTGGCGTCGGTGTTGACCTTGTAAAGTCTTGGGAAAGTGGTCAACGCCACCCCAGTGGATCGTCGAGCAAACTCCTAAGCTTACTAGACAAAGACCCCTCTATTGCCGCACAGCTTGTCTAATGCCGATGGTTGCGCTTTTCAGACTTAGCGACTTCTAACGCCAATGTTTAGGGTGACCAGGAACAGCGCAGAAGCCCGTCCCAGCAAACGGCTTTTTACCTGTAAACATAACACTTTTGTTAAGCTCTCTGCGGGTTAAACAGTAATCCATGCACTAGATCCAATTTCATGATGTGAGAGCCATCATTTCATTCGTTACTACTTACAACTACCGCAGCCTAATCACCATCCTATTAAACTACAATCTAATTCCATCAAGTCGATTTCGGCATTACTAATAAACTTAGCTGCCGCTCGTTCTGCATCCTTATTATTACTGAGCATGTCATGTGACAATTTGTGTGTAACTAAGCAACTTTTCGTAAACAACTTTCTTTGTGCAATAACATCACTTAAGGGTGTGATCGTATCAAGCTCTCCGTGTAGAAATAGCGTAGGTATGTCCGTTTTTGTAGCCCTTGAAACAACTGGATCACCGGCCCCAATAAGCATCTGATCACAATAATCAGGAAAATCTATTGAGAGTAACGCGGTATTACGTATATATCCTTTGGGTAATTTATCTGCCTGCTTCCTCATTGATTCAAAATTAGTATTTGGCTTGTCTTCGTAACAGTAATGGCTGATCGCACTAACATCTCCGTAAGAAGGGTCTAATAAATAGGCGATATGGTTCTCAAGGTATGGAGTGATTGTAAGAACCCGGCGCCTCTCTAACTGAGGTATAATATGACGAAGGTCATCAAATATTTTTTCGCCATAAAGCCCATCCAACAATGCCGATATAAAACGTTCTCCATTGAGAAGTACATCGATTTTATTGTTGTTATAGGGGTGATCTAATTCTAACTTTATGGGGTTTAGATTAAGTGCCTTATGTAGACTCCATATCCTATTTTTAATATTTTTAGGTGGTATCGTACAATCTGACGTTAAGCTACAGTGATTGTAAAGTGCTAGATATCTTGCCATCGTTTTATTTAAATAATCATCATGCGGCTTTATATTTGGGAAGGTTGCACTGTCCAAAACCATAGATTCAACAGACTTTGAATTTTGAGTAGCAATGATCTGTGCGTATGTTGCAGCATATGAAACGCCTACCAACACCCATTCATTTATATTGCCTGCGATGCGCATCATTTCAATATCATTGGCTATTGACAAGCTGTTATATGTGGAT
>CAJXEN010000067.1 GCA_913052465.1 uncultured Oceanospirillaceae bacterium | reverse complement strand
GCGATGAATGCCTCAAAGACATTGCCAAAGCCCACAAAACCCACCCTATGCCCTACTAGGTGTAGTTGTGCTATATATGGGCAGTATATAACGTCTTGATTAAGCCCCTAACTTTTTAGTCGATGGAATGAGCCTTGACAGTATTTCGCGCAACTCTGAGCTGGCGTGCAGCTAGAGCGATATTGCCACTACATTCCAGTACAGTTTTCCTAATTTCAAGGCATTGAATCTCCTTAGCCATATGGCCTGCGCAACGAGGGCAAGCTGAGGTATCAAATTCATGTTGTCCTAAAATTCGTGACACACCTTCTGTTTTTATAATGCCTTCATGATGCTGACTGACTAGCGTTCGCAAACTCCAATCTAGATCAGACAAATTATCAATTGCAGCACTTGTCCGAAGAGCTTCGATAGCGTTGTTCGATAATGAGTGCTGCGATGAGATTACCATAAGCATGGAGCTGCATACGTGCCGAAAATCAGAGCGATTCCTCAGTTTGGGTAAGAAAAGTGAGAAACCTGCCAGGCGACTCTCTAACTGCTGAAGTGGCCCTTTAGAAGAATTTCTAGTATCAACAGCCTGTGTGCTGCTTAAAATAATCCACTCACCATCACCTAGCAGTAACTTTCGCCGTTGCGTGCAACGGTTTAACAGTGTGGTTAAAATTGGAACAATTTCAGTGGATAAAAGGTCAACTCTATCAAGATAAAGTGTGCCACCTTTATTCAGGTCAACCTTATCATCCATCGACACACTACTAGCCGAACTCGGTATCATTTGAGCGATGAGCTGACTCTCAACTGAGTCAACGTTTAATGTTGCGCAATCCAAAATTATAAAACTTTGTTTTGGGTGTAGCTGATCGTGAATTTCTTCAGCTATTGTATTTTTACCCGTTCCTGGACCGCCAGATATCATCACAGGGAGGCCTTGTAGGGCTGATTTTTTAGCTAATCGAAGATTATGCCGTAGTGCTTCATCTTTGAACACTCGACCATTATCGAATTCTTCAGTTGCTAATTGTAGGTGGTAAATGGGATCAACTGGCAAAAAAACCTGAGACTTCGTTAGCTTACTATTGGCACTGTGAGTAAGTCTTAGGCGAGCAAAGTATCCAGAATGAAACCAGTCTTTAATTTGAACAACTTCCCCTTTACAAATACGTTCCATCAATGGAAAAAACTGCCCCATAAAGACATCTTCGTATTTTGGTGTGCCAGTTAGCCTTAAACCTGTTAAAAGTTCGCCTGTGCGGCGGTTAGCGCCGGTGATCTGCCCCTCTTGGTTAAAAGCGATCATGGCAACGTTCTGAGTTTGAAGGTATTCTTTACGTGGATGAAATTGAATGATGTGGTCACTACGATGATCATCTACAAAAAGTCTATTTTCAACGTTTTGGGCAGCGAGGTTAACCAAAGCTAGCGTATGGTATTGGCGTACAGTCACCTCAGAAGAGGCATCGATCAGCCCAATTAAATCACCACTACTATCAAATATAGGTGCCGATAAGCACGACACGCTACCTTCTTTAGCAAAAAAGTGTTCTCGACCGGTAACGTTGCAAGATAGGCCAGTGTGGAGAGAAAGTCCGAGAGCATTTGTTCCACGTATCTGCTCATTCCAGATAGAACCAGGCACAATGCTTTGTGCACACTTTGATTGGCTAAACTCTTCATCAATAATTCGATCGAGAACCACTCCATCACTGTCTGCAAACGCCAACAAAAAGTTAGGCCCAGCTATTTGTGCGCTTAGTAACTCTAATTCAGGTCTCACTAAGCGCATTACAAGCTCTAACTTGTCACGGCGCTGGTATAGATCAGTGTGCGAAACAACACACTCTTCCGGTTTGCTTAAAGGATCTAAGCCTGAGCGAATACAGCGTTTCCAACTATCAGCAATAGGTGATGGCATTGCTCCATGGGCAAACTTGCCGTTTAATTCTAATGCATTACGCGCTTTTTTAAATGTAGTTTCCAAAATACTCTCCAAATTTCAATAAAGAATATGACCGCTAACGCAAATTAAATAAAGCGAATTTAAAAAAATGTCAACTATTGACCACCTAAAAATTGCCAACAGGCAAAATTTGACAGCCTAAACGTCAACAGCTGAAAAAATTATTAGTTATATTCGATCTCATACAAGGTACAAGTAGTTCTATATTTCGGAGAGTTAAATGAAGGCGCAAGTTTTACATAAATACGACGACGACCTAAGCGCGTCATCCTGGGTTGAGTACATCGATGTTCCTGACCCTACCATAACCAAAGGTTCTGATGTCATTGTGCGTATTGGAGGCGCAGGAGTTTGTCGCACAGACCTACATGTTATTGAAGGAGTTTGGCGCCCACACATGGACCCTACTGGAGACCAGTTATTGCCCCTGATTTTGGGACACGAAAATGCAGGTTGGGTCGAAGATGTTGGTCCGGAGGTTCAAGGTCTTAAAAAGGGTGATCCCGTTATTGTGCACCCAAAAATTTCAAATGGTACATGTATTGCCTGTCGGCGTGGCGAAGACATGCATGGCGAAGGTACTTTCCCTGGACTTGATTCAGATGGTGGCTATGCAGAGGCCCTTGTTACATCTGAACGCAACATTATAAAGTTGCCAGATTCTCTGTTACCCAAAGAAGTGGCGCCGTACTCAGATGTGGGACTAACCGCTTACAGAGCAGCTAAAAAAGCAACTCGCCATCTATTGCCTGGCGAATACTGCGTAGTAATTGGTGCTGGCGGTTTAGGTCATATTGCTATTCAAGTATTACGAGCCATGTGTGCTGCAGAAATCATTGTTGTTGATACGTCTGAAGCATCACTAGCACTTGCGGGTAAATGTGGGGCCAATTATTTGGTTCAAGCTGATGGTGGCGAAGTGGAAGCTGTTCTATCACTAACCAAAGGGCATGGCGCTCAAGCAGTATTAGATTTTGTTGGTGAAAAAGGCACAACCAGAAAGGGTTTAGCAATGACCCGAGCTGCTGGTAGCTACTATGTAGTGGGGTATGGAGAAGACATTCAGATCCCAACTGTTGACCTAGTGATTACCGAAAAGAACATCATCGGTAATCTTGTTGGCACTTGGGCTGAGTTAACTGAATTAATGGAACTGGCCCATAGGGGCTTAGTTGACCTTACCACTAAGGAATACTCGCTAAGGGATGCAAATATTGCATTACGCGATTTGCATGAGGGTAAGATCACCGGACGTGCCGTTCTGATCCCCTAGTTTTCATTGAAATTTAAATAAACTGGAGTACAACCATGATAAAAATAAAGAAGTTTATAGGGCCAGCAACGCTTCTGGCTCTAGCCGTTTCGGCCGCAACGCCTGCAGTGGCAAAAGATTACACACAGTTTGGTATTGAAAAAGATTTACCTGGCACCTGTAGCTACGAGGTGACCGATGCTAAGGATTATTCTGGACGCTCCTTGAACGTTATCACCCATGCGATTCCAGTCATTGGAGAGCCTACAGCGCTTCACGCTGAACAGTTTGCGAAGCTTACTGGAGCTGAAGTCAACGTTGTACATGTGCCTTTTGGAGATCTTTTCCAACGCATTATGATTCCATTTCAAAGTGAGCAAAATGCTTATGACGTATTATTCTATGCCTCACTTTGGATTGGTGACTTTAACCGTTTCTTAGAACCTGTGCCGCAAAAGTACATTGACTCAACAGGCATGGCAGATGTCACTGATAGCTTCACTGGTGTGGCTACCTGGAACGGTGAGATGATTCAGTACCCAATGGATGGTGATCGCCATTACCTAAAGTACCGTACTGATATTTTTGACAACGCTGAAGTACAGGCAAAGTTCCTAGCGGACACTGGCAATGCATTAACAGTGCCTGAGACTTGGGAAGACTATAATAAGGTTGCTGCCTATTTCAACGACCGCGATTGGGATGGTGATGGTGAATTAAACTACGGTTCAGCTGAAGTAGCCAAACGTGATGATTTGATGTTCTCTGCGTTTATTAGCCGCGCAGCTCCTTATGCTAAACATCCTGATGTTAAAGGTGGTTTTTTCTTCGATCTAGAAACAATGGAGCCATTAATCAACTCACCAGGTTTTGTACGTGGCTTAAAATTATTTGTTGACGCACAAAAAAGTTTCCCTCCAGGTGGCAATAACTTTGGCCTTGGCGATGAGATCTTCTCATTTGGTGGAGGCCAAACGTTGATGAGCTACAGCTGGGATGATGCCTATATTCAGGCTAACCAAGAAGATAGCCGAATCCGTAACATGGTTGCTGCAGCACCTCTGCCTGGCGCGGGTGAAGTTTGGAACCGTGATACAGGTATGTGGGATACATTTACTACGCCAAACCGTGCACCTTACATGACGTGGGGCTGGTCTTCTGCAGTTTCACAAATGTCTGAGGAAAAGGAAATGGCTTTTGACTTCTTGTGCTTCTTTGCAAACGAAGCTAACGCCAAGAGTGACCTTCAGATTGGCCGTTTTGGTGTTAACCCTTATCGCAATGAGCATTTAGATGTAGACTTTTGGAAAGGCCAAGGCTGGGAAGATAAAACAGCTGAATCCTATGTTTCGACATTGTCGAATATGGAAAAAAGTCAGAACCGTGTGTTTGACCTGCGTGTTCCTGGTGTAAGCCAGTTTATGTCATCCATGGCCAATGGTGTTGCTGAAGCAATGGCTGGTCAGAAATCAGCGCAGGACGCGCTCGATGGTGTAGCCAAAGAATGGGCCGAAATTACTGAGCGTATTGGTAAGGATCGGTTGCGTGCAGCTTATGCTAACGTTGTTAAGCTTGAAGACAACGAAGGTTGATGCTGTAGGGTGGGTTCCTCTAGGCGCCCACCCACAATCTTGGAAAAAAAATAATGTTATCTTCAAAGCACTTTTTTTTACTACCAGCCCTTTTAACGCTGGTAGCGATCATTCTTTTCCCACTTTTGTTCACTGTTAGAGTTAGCTTTTCAAGCTGGGATGTATTCCAGTCTGGGCTAGACTTTATTGGTGGCCGCAACTACGTTCGTGTGTTTGAAGATGATCGGTTCTGGCAAAGCCTACAACGCTTATCACTACTTTCAATCATTTCTGTATCACTGCAATATACATTAGGCTTTGCACTTGCCTTAGCGGTATGGAAACAGGTGAGAGGTGGTCGTTTATTACGGGTGTTGTTTCTCATCCCAATGATGACCACTCCAGTGGTTATGTCAGTCATTTGGCGTACTGTTTTTCATGAAAGTTTAGGGCCTGTAAATGATATTTTAAGCGTATTTGGTGTCGGCCCCGTGCCGTGGCTTTCAAGTGCCATGGGCGCCTTTATAAGTGTTCTTATTGTAGAGGTTTGGCAATGGACGCCGTTTATGTTCTTGCTGTTGTTAGCGGGCTTAGTGTCTCTGCCAAAAGAGCCCTACCTTGCTGCAGCGATCGATGGCGCTGGCACTTGGCGAACTTTTTGGCAGGTCACCTTTCCCCTAATGGCACCCATTACTATTGGCGCCTTGATCATTCGGCTCATAGAAGCATCAAAAATAATGGATACCGTTTATGTGCTTACTTCAGGTGGCCCAGGTACTGCAACTGAAACCTCCTCGTATTATATTTATATCCGTGGTTTGAGGGATTTTCAGATTGGCTACTCCGCAGCTTTGTCGCTAGTGTATCTGGTGATCATGGTTATAAGCCTCACTATTATTGCTAAACTTCTGTTACGTATGTTGGTCGGGAGGGATGAATAAAATGAATAAGTTCTACCACACACTCAAAACTATTTTTTTACTGGGTTGGTCTATTTTTGTAGTGTTTCCGTTTCTTTGGGCGCTTTCAACTTCATTCAAAGATGCTAACGCCATTACCAGTGGTGCAACCTACATTCCATGGGTAGATTTTGAACCATCAACCCAAGGCTGGACGTCACTTTTTACCACCGGTTCTCGGGGTATTAATATTATTGGGCCATTCATAGACTCTGCTGCGGTTACTCTTATTGCTAGCCTTGTGAGTTTAATTTTGGGCACACTTGCAGCCTATGGCCTGTCTCGATTTGAGTACCGCTTGGGCTTTGTTAAAAATGCAGACATCACTTTTTTCTTCATATCTCAGCGTATTATGCCGCCCATTGTGCTGGCTATACCCTTCTTTTTAATGCTGAAGGAACTAGGTGCGTTGGATACTATTTTTGGCTTAGTACTGGTTTATGTGGCATTGCTTTTACCCATTGCTGTTTGGGTAATGACCGATTTCTTTGCAGGCATTCCAAAAGAGCTAGACGAAATGGCTATGACCGATGGCTGCACCCCCATTGGGGCATTTTTTCGAGTAATTCTGCCTAATTCAGTACCAGGGTTAGTGGTTGCAGGAATGTTCTGTCTTATTTTTGGATGGAACGACTTTTTCTTCGCCTTTACGCTAACGTTTACTGAAACGCAGCTGTTGCCAGTATCAATTGTTTCCCTTAACTCTTCAGTGACTCCATGGTGGTCGCTGTCAGCCTTTGCACTTATTTCTGTTGCGCCGCTGGCTTTAGTAGCCGTCGTCGTTGAACGTTATATGTCACGCGGCACAATGTCGGGGGCCATCAGGTAATTATCATGCTTCAGATTGATCATCTCACAACCGCTGATGCCAAAGTCTCTTTGGATGATGTCTCATTCCTTTTTGAGGCGGGCAATATTTATACTATTCTAGGCCGCACTGGTGCCGGTAAAACAGAGCTTTTACGAGCCTTGATGGGGCTTAACCCACTAACAGATGGTGAAGTTAAGTTAGACAAAGAAAATATTACCAAGCGACCTATCAGAGACCGAAATATGTCGCTTGTGTACCAACAGTTTATTAATTATCCACACCTGAGTGTGCTTGATAATGTGGCCTTTCCGTTACGCCGACAAGGTAAGAAAAAAGCCCAGGCCCAAGCGCTAGCTAGTACTATGCTAGGTACTGTGGGATTAGGCGATTTTTTACATCGCAGGCCATCACAACTTTCTGGAGGTCAACAACAACGTGTTGCTCTTGCTCGGGCAATGGTCAAACAGTCAAGTATTTTGATGCTAGATGAACCACTAGCTAACCTTGACTACAAGCTGCGTGAGCAGCTACGTGAGGAGTTTCCGCGCCTAGTATCTGATAATGAAGAAAGTGTGATTCTTTACACAACCACAGAGCCACGCGAGGCAATGGAGTTGGGGAATACTATGATTGTGATGCACGACGGAAAAATAATTGCCAGTGGCGCCCCAGCAGACTTATTTGCAAACCCACCTACAAAAGACACTGCAAGTGTAATAAGCGATCCACCTATTTCCTTCATATCCGGCTTCGTAAGTAACAAGACACTTTACTTTGGTGAAGGTCAAATAGCACCTAGTGATGGTTTACAGCTTCCACCAGATGGCCCTGTAACTATAGCCCTGCGCCCAAATGCAATTGAACGCGGTGGAGACTTCAGTGCCAAGATTGGCTTGTCAGAATTTAGTGGATCACAAACCATTATTCATCTTGATTTTGCCTTTGGCCGAGCCATTATGATGGTCGATGGCATAGAAGCATTCAACTCCGGTGATGATCTTCGTATCTCGATCCAAGCAGAGCAAATGATGCTATTTGCACCAGATGGCCGCAATATAACAATCAGGGACAACCAAGATGGCTAAAATTGTACTGGAAAACCTTGGGCATAGTTATTTGCCCAATCCAAAAGGCGAACATGACTTTGCGCTTAAACCGGTCAACCTCACCTGGCAAGATGGTAAAACATACGCTTTACTGGGACCTTCAGGCTGTGGCAAAACCACTATGCTCAATATTATTTCAGGGCTTGTGCCACCATCGCATGGCCGTTTGCTTTTTGATGATCAGGACGTCACAAAGGTTCCAACATCTGCACGAAATATTGCTCAAGTGTTTCAGTTCCCAGTTATTTATTCCACAAAGACAGTAAGGCAGAACCTCGCATTTCCACTTGAATGCAGAGGCATGGCACCTGCTAAAATAAAGCAGCGTGTGGCTGAGGTCGCCACACTTTTAGACCTCGATTATGCACTTGATATGCCAGCACGTAAGCTTAGTGCTGATCAAAAGCAATTAATATCTCTAGGCCGTGGACTTGTGAGAGAAGATGTAAGTGCCATTCTGTTAGATGAGCCATTGACTGTAATTGATCCACAGATGAAGTTTATGTTGCGTCGGAAGCTGCGTGAAATTAACCGTCAAACAGGTATGACAATGATACTAGTGACCCATGATCAAAGTGAAGCCATGAGTTTTGCAGACGAAATTGTGGTCATGAAAGACGGACTATTACAGCAATCAGGCACCCCGGAAGAACTATTTTCGCGGCCACAGAATGATTTCGTGGGTTATTTTATAGGCTCGCCTCCCATGAACATGATCACCCTAGAGCCAAACTTAGGTTTACTGTGTACAGCAGCACTTAATTTAACTAAGCCCCTACCCTTAGAAAGCAATGCTACCGTTTATCAGATGGGTATCCGTCCTGAACATATAGTAATGGCAGCTAAAGAGACCAATAGTATTGGCATGGGTAAAATAATTAAGATTGAACACCTAGGTGTTGATGGCATTGTCACACTCGAATTACCTACAGGAGTTGTAATCAAAGCAAAGACCCGTAAACATACTGAAATGAATGTGGGCAATACTATGGGTATTAGTGTGTGCGATGAAGACGCCCTTCTGTATATAGACGGTACACTTAGTTCTAGTTCACGCTAATTCATAGTCTCATAAATTGAGTTTTTCATAGGCCTAATCTGTCACAGCACCAAGGTTAAACTTGGATAATAAGCTAACCCAGACAATGGCCTTGTTAACTTTAGAGCTAAGTTAGTGTCTTTATAAAAATGTAATTAGCATCAATTTAAGTGAAGATTAGTAGCCAACCAATTGAATATTTAGAAAAATTAGTATTTTTTTAGGTAACACCTACACATCAAAACTGCCATGTTCAAACATCAATTGAGTACCCTGTGGCTATTTCGTTAGCTGGGTAAATTCATCCAGTACTTCAATGCTACTAATGCTCGTCAATCATATTTAGAATACACCATAAGGTCCATTAATTGGGCTGCAAGACAACACCTAAGTTCTCAAATAATATGAGTTCAATCAACTAACCCTATGCTCTTAGTCGACCGAATTGTTTTCTGTTCAAGCTATGTTTTTTTTGGCCTGGAGAAATCCCTGTAAAATAATTATAAAATACGTAGTAATAAACTTTTTATCGTTAGCAACATGAAAACTAAGCACGATTTAACTGAGGTTATCGACTTTATTGAAACAAAAGAGATGCTGAAGAAATTATAAACAAAAAACCATGAGCAAATAAAAAGAACATAAACTAGGCAAATGAATTACATAGCTTTAAAATTAGTCATCATCAATAAAGGTAGTCCTCAACACCCTGAGGCTAATCCAATAGAGGTAAACTATAGTGACCCAACCAGCATTTGCCACCTACCCAAGCCTCAAGGGTAAAACAGTTTTTATTACTGGTGGAGCCTCAGGTATTGGTGCCGTCCTAGTACGCTCTTTTGCAGATCAAGGCGCAAAGGTAGGATTTGTTGATCTAGATAAGGTCAATAGCCAGGCATTGGCAGATATGTCTGACGCTATTACCTATGAAATTTGTGATCTCAAAGATATCAAATGCCTGCAGGAGGCTCTAGTTAAGCTAGTATCACGACTTGGGCCTGCCGATGTGTTAGTGAACAATGCAGCTAATGATGACCGCCATGGTTGGCAAGACATTACCCCAGCCTATTGGGATGAGCGCCTACAAACTAACCTACGGCATCAGTTTTTTGCTATCCAATCTGTAGCCCCCGGTATGATTGCTGCAGGTGGTGGTTCCATAATCAACATGGGGTCTAATAGTTGGCACGAAACAGGGGGCGGTTTTCCTGCGTATGCAACCGCCAAAGCAGCGGTTCATGGATTAACCAGAACCATGGCGCGAGATCTAGGAGAGCATCGCATTCGGGTCAATACCGTAGTTCCAGGCTGGATTATGACTGATCGTCAAAAGCAACTATGGGCCACCCCTGAAACACTAGAAAAACAGCGGCTAAGGCAATGCCTACCCGATTTAATTGAACCTGTTTACGTTGCCAGAATGGTTATTTTTTTGGCGTCAGATGACGCTGCTATGTGTTCAGCTAATAATTATATGGTTGAAGGGGGTTCTATTTAGAACCTAAGCCCTATTAAAAGCCCTCACAAAAATAACCAACACTTATGACATAAAAATAAGTTCAACACACTAAACCATAATAACTTGAAGCATAAACTTCGCAGAACGACAGTTCTATGGTGGCTGTCATCTTGTTAGGTCTAGCACAGTAAACTCATTTGTTTGATGAGGCCATTCATCATTTTTTAACGGTACCGGGCCGCCGTTATAAACTCACCAAAGGTTTCACACCAAACTACAACGGTATTATATGCTTCGAAATCAATATCAGAAATCACTTCTACGATGAAATTGTCAAAAGTTTTTACGCCACCAATGAGCATCATTGATGGCTTCAATTCATTGAATTGAGCTTCTGTTTCCAAAAACTTTGGAGACAAGTAAAGCTTGTAGTCTGGGCCAGGCGCAAGCTTACCTATAAAGGTAATGGTGTCATTGCCAATGGCAACCGTACCCTCGCCCCAGTGGAATGTATCACTACCTTTAAGATTTTTTATGAACTGCGCTGAATACAAAGGTTGCGAGGATACTGCTTGAATTTCAACATTACTGGGCGCAGGCGGCGCAATGAGTATTGGCAGCACATAAACTCCAATAGTAAAGCCAACTGCGATAGCAGCTATATGGGTAGATGCTAGAGTAATCAGTGTTTTTTTAGAAGACCTAAAGTACTATTTAATACAGCTTGCCACCTACTGTGGACGTTAATAATAGGTACATTTGAAGCCTTCTAATGCCAAAACTCGAGACTAAAATAGTCTTCATCACCGGCAGTACAAAAGGCACTAGGGCGGTTCATAGTTGCCTGCCAACTCACCAAACATCATAAAATCTAACAAATTCTTACTAGATAAATAATCTTATTAAGAATCATTTGCATTATCATTCGCGTTAATATATTATTTGCTTCCAGTCAAGCAGCTAAGGGCTTTAGCAAATAGGCATTAGTTGAGAGCAATGCCTTTTTAACTACTTTATTACTCCGGTTAAGTTGTGATTTATTAGCAATGACCATTAGCATGATTAAAAAAGTTCTCAAGAGATCCCTAAATGTGTTCTCTCACATGTTTTAGGGATCTCTTGAGAACTTTTGAGGGATTGTATGAATAGGTTCCTAATTTATTCATCACAAATTAAGGTTACAGGCTCAATACAATACCATTAATATATTACCCATCAATCGAATGAATTTTAAACACTGACTCGATACAGATTAAAAACAAGGAATTTAAAGTGAATAAAAGTGACCTAATTGAAGCAATTTCACTGGAGGCTGACGTTCCAAAGGCTGCAGCAAAGCGGATATTAAATGCTGCCACAAGAGCAATTAATAACTCCCTCACTAATGGTGAATGTGTTTCTTTAGTGGGCTTTGGCACTTTCTCTGTCAAGTCACGCTCAGCTCGCACAGGCCGTAACCCAAAAACAGGCACTAGTATTCAAATTGCAGCTGCCAACACCATTCACTTTAAACCTGGAAAAACGTTAAAAACCTTCATTAATACGAAGTAAAGCACATTTGCTAGGCTGCAAAAGAACAGTTTATTGCTGGAGTTGTGGCAAGCCAATATATCAACACACCAAAAACATCAGCGCTTCTCCCC
>CAJXEN010000066.1 GCA_913052465.1 uncultured Oceanospirillaceae bacterium | reverse complement strand
ACGAGCCGGTAATACTAAAGGTTCTTGGAGGGTGCCATCAAAGTTATTACCCCAATCTACGGTGCCCTGCCCCAGCTCGCCTAATAAGACATCCGCATAGCCAGTAAGTTTAGCTTCAGTATATCGCATGGCTGCAAAGGATTTTGGATCGTCTGCAGACCCCCAGTTGCCTTGACCATCCACCAAAGTATAACGATAAGAGAAGGTTTGAGCCATATGCACCATGGCTTCGTAACAGGCGCTGTCACCGTGTGGGTGAAACTTACCCAACACATCACCAATTGTGCGCGCTGATTTTTTATACTTAGCAGATGTTTTTAAGCCCAATTCAGACATCGCATAAATAATTCGCCTTTGTACAGGCTTAAGACCATCACCGATATGAGGCAATGCACGGTCTAAAATGACATACATGGAGTAATCTAAATACGCTTTTTCTGTATATTCTTTGAGGGGTAGACGCTCAACACCTTCATCAATAGGGATGACACCAGACATAAAAAGAAACATCCTTATTAAGTGGGGTATGGCAGCAGTGGCATGCCGACCGCACTTATGGGTAAATCATTAATTTGAGCCTGAGTATACCGCAAAAAATACATTCGTGAAGATCCCATAACTATTTATTGAATGAATGCGCCCTATAGTATTGATCCCTCAAATATGGAGAGGATTGTGGTTACTATTTAACCAACAATGAGCTACAATACAACCACTGAAAACAACCCCATGATGGCCTGTGCAGGTATTTACGCTGTTACTCACAATCCATCAGACCAGCAAGGCAGGGCCGCCAGAGCCTACCTTACAATAATTTGTTGAGTCATTGATTTTCATAGGAAAATTTTAACTTTTAATCTCTAAGGAGAACAATTATGTCTCAACACCCTACGCTTACGGAAATGGGCATTACTAGCTTTGAATCCATCAGCAAGTACACACTACGCCAAGAAGGCGATTTTGATATCCTCAAAATCTACTATAAGCGTGAAAAAGGCTCTTTTTTACCGCGCAGCAAAAAATTCCGCTTCGGCCGTGCCACTCGTACGGTAATGGTCGATTCTGGACGCCAGCAATGGCAAGAAGTGAGTGAAATCTCACCTTTCTTACTACGGGCACTTACCGAGTTAAACAAGCTCGCTCACGAAGAAAAGAAAGTTATAGACAGCAAAGAAGCCATTGCTCAGAATCTAGAGCACCTAGAACGCATTATGGCTGAAAAGTTAGCAGAAATTCGCTCTCAAATCGAACGGCTATAAGCCTTTGATGGTTCGAGATAGTAAAAAGGACCGCACAGGCTATGCTTAGTGCGGTCTTTTTTTGCCTGAAGAAAATGGCTATGCGGCATAAGCAGCTAAAGACCCTAAAATACGAAGCCAAACAACTTTAAGGCCCTGCATTTAGCGTGCTGGCAGACTTCTGTAAGGTGTTGCTGGGCTCACTGTTACCACGGAACGTAATATAAAGGTGATGAAGTAGACGATAGTTAAAACGTATAAAGTAGTTAAGCTTGTAACTGCGCCTAAGGTAAGTTAACCAGATTACTGCCTGCCGTATCGATCTTAATGACGCAGGGGGTTAAGCGTCGCTCACTACTATCTCTGGCAGATCAAAGTAGAAGGTTTCTCACTTGTCCATCTCACTAGTGAAATCAATGTGACCTCCACGTGCTTCGACAATCATTTTTGCGATGCTTAAGCCAAGTCCTGGGCCACCTTTCTTCTGCTGGCCTGATGAGTCGACTTGGGCGAACTGGTCAAAGATCGTTGCTCTGGTTGATTCGGCAATACCACAACCAGAGTTCTTAACTTACTCACTTTGGCAAAAGCTTTTTTGAAGAGCATAATCAAACTAAACAGACCTACTTTTCAACAGTTCCTGATCTATTTCTGATTCGTCATATTGCCGCAACAGACCTTACCCAAGGCGATCCAATTCATTCATTGGCCGTTTAGGCTGGGTATTCGGCGTTAAGACAACAGATTAAGGCTAGACTAAGCCAGGCAACACGACGCAGTGTTCGAAATTACAGGGGGTTAAAAACTGATCTGTTATAAGGGAATATCATCAACCGCATCAGCTACTCCTTCTATGCTTTTGTCCACAGAATTACCTATTACTGGGACCACTGAAACCACTGCCCCAACAATTCGCATTGGCACAGTTACTATTTTAGTTAAAAAACAACCACTTAAACTAACAACCAAAAATACCGCCAAACCTAGTTTATAAAATTTCACTGCAGATCCTCTACTATTACCAAACGAGTACCCGTTAGACTTTGCTTAATCGCCTTTAAGTGGCTATGAAAATCTTCGCCTCTGCGCAAGATAACTCCAGTGGCCAAAACGTCTATTAAGGTTAGCTGAATCATACGGGATTGCATGGGCATATACACATCAGTATCCTCTGGCGATTCTACACCTAGAACAAGACTAGATTCATGGGCTAAGGGGGAATCTGGAGCAGTAATAGAAATCACCAAGGCACCTGCAACACGACCAATGCGCGCCACTTCAAGCATTTCTTTGGTGCGGCCAGTAAACGAAAGCAGCACCAGCACATCACCACGCTTAGCCGCAGCAGCTGTCATGCGCATCATTAGATAATCATTATGAGCCACTACCGGAATATTAAAACGAAAGAACTTATGGAGTGCATCTTGAGCCACGGCGCCCGAGGCTCCCATACCACAAAAACAAATCTGCTGAGCTTGGCTTAAGTAATCCACTGCCCTCTCAATAGCTTTACTATCCACCTGCTGCCTGGCAGCGTCTAAACTCGCCATAGTGCTGGTGAATATTTTATCAGTATATTGGGCAGAAGAATCATTCTGATTAACGCTCTGGCTCACATAAGGTGTTCCACGCGCCATACTTTGAGCCAGTTCCAACTTAAAATCGGGATAACCCTTTAAGCCAAAACTGCGACACATCCGATTAACTGTCGGCTCACTCACTTGCGCCAGTTCCGCCAAAGCAGCAATACTCATACGGGTTGCAGATTGAGGGTCAGCAGCGATCACTTTGGCGACTTTACGCTCGGACCGATTAAGCTGTTCCTGCTGAGTAGACAGGCGCTCTAGTAAATTGCGGTTAATAGTCATCTATTTATTTCATCTTCTCATTTCTTTATGTACGTAATATTACCAACATTTTAGATATTTTTGTGACTTTTGTTACGATTTAAGAGTATTATTACTGGTCAAGTTTCTTACAATAGGTAACCCTAATCATGTCGGACAGTAACTCATCAGACGAGCAGTCAGCAGCACAAGGCTTATTAAGCCATAGTTTTGTCCTGTTCGGCGCGTTAGGTGACCTATCACTCCGCAAACTCATGCCCGCCTTGTACCAACTCGACCATGCTCAACTATTGAACGAAGATTTAAAGATTATGGCCGTAGCTCGCAGCGCCATAAGTGCCGGGGAATTAAAACAACGTGTTGAGCATACGCTAAACCAATACATCGGCGAAGATCAACTCAACGCAAGCTCCTTAGCGCGCTTTTTAAAGCGCCTGTACTATTGCCAAGTAGAGCTCACCCAAGCACGAGATTATGATGAGTTAAAGCAAAAGTTAGCTTTATGGCATCCACAAATCACTTACTATTTAGCCACACCACCAAGCCTATATAAAGATATTTGCCAACACTTACACCAGGCCAACGCTATTAACCAGCAAAGCCGTATTGTAGTGGAAAAACCAATTGGGCACGACCTAGCTTCATCCAAGTTGATCAACGACAAGTTGGCATTGTATTTTGACGAAAGCCAAATCTTTCGTATTGACCACTACCTTGGCAAAGAAACCGTACAAAATTTAATCGCATTACGCTTTGCCAACCCTTTATTTGAAAGCCAGTGGAACCACCAATATATAGACTATGTGGAAATTAGTGTCGCTGAAGACGTTGGTATTGAAGGTCGGTGGGGCTACTTTGATAAAGCGGGACAAATGCGAGATATGGTACAAAATCACCTGCTCCAGCTGCTGTGTATGGTCGCCATGGACCCACCATCGCAGCTCACTGCCACCAGTATACGAGATGAAAAGGTAAAGGTATTACGCTCGTTAAAACCCATTGACCAAGACAAGATAGCCACTCAACTGGTTTTGGGGCAGTATACTGATGGCCAGTTTCAACACCAGCCTGCACCAGGCTATCTAAACGAAGCCGATGCAAATACCAGCAGCAGTACAGAAACGTTTATTGCTCTACGTGCCGAAATTGCTACCTGGCGCTGGGCTGGCACGCCTTTTTACCTGCGCACAGGCAAACGTATGGCTAGCAAAGTGACAGAAATAATCATTCACTATAAGCCCAACAGCCATTATATATTTGACCCAAGCCAAGCTGATATTGCACAAAACAAACTTATCATTCGCCTTCAGCCCTATGAAAGTATTTCTTTACAAGTGCTCACTAAAGAACAAGGCATTGGCAAAAATATGCGACTTCGACGTGATCCATTGCATTTAGACTTTGCTCAAACCCAATCTCAAGCTCGCATTCCAGATGCCTATGAGCGCCTCGTACTGGAAGCTCTTAAAGGTAACCAAAGCTTATTTGTGCGGCGAGATGAAGTAGAGCTTGCATGGCAGTGGTGCGATCAGATACGCCAAGCATGGTTTAGTGCTGAACTTCCGTTAGAAGATTACCCTGCTGGAAGCAATGGGCCACAACAAGCTTGTGACATGATAAAAACGCACGGACATCGATGGTATGAAGACTGCTAAACCTCACTTTCTAGCACACTTAACACATTGGACTCACTACGAAAACGCAACATTGCTCGCCCTTTCTATGGCCGAAAATATAGCCCAGCAGTTAGTACAAGCACTGGCTATTCGTCCACGGGCCAGCCTAGCAGTTTCCGGTGGTCGCACCCCAATAGCCATGCTAAAACAACTGAGCTTACAAGATTTAGATTGGCACCGAGTAGACATTACTCTTGCCGATGAGCGCTGGGTAGGCGAAGAAGATCCATCCAGTAACGCAGCACTTGTGCGTGCTAGCCTAGTAAAAAACAAGGCAAAAGGAGCCACCTTTTACCCACTATTTAACGGTGAAGTAAGCGCCCACTTGGGTCAGATCTCCTGCCAGAAAGGGCTTAATAAAATGCCCTGGCCGTTAGATGTGTTGGTTTTAGGCATGGGTAACGACGGCCACACTGCCTCACTTTTTCCCCAGTGCTCAAAGCTGCAACAGGCGTTGTCTGCACCAGTGTCACAACTGTGTATTAGCACGCTAGCACCGACAGAGCCTAATCAACGCATGTCCTTAACCGCACCAACTTTATTAACCGCAACACACAAACACTTGCACATTGAGGGAGAGGAAAAATATCGAGTATTGCAGCAGGCAATGACTCTTGCAGACCCCCTGAAAATGCCTATTTTTGCAGTGTTACAATCCCCATTAACTATCCATTGGTGTCCATAAATGTCCGTCGTCAATCAACAAGGCAGCAGCAACCCAATTATGCAAACCAATACGGCTCGTATAGATGTTATCTGTGCTAGTGCGCCAGTGATCCCTGTACTTACCTTAGAAAACGCGGATCAAGCTCTGGGAATAGGCACTGCATTGGTCAATGGGGGACTTAAGGTATTAGAAATAACGCTACGTAGTGACTACGGATTAAGTGCTATTAAACAACTAAAAAAAGCCTTACCAGATGCCATTATTGGTGCCGGCACTGTACTAACACCACAGCAATATGAGGCATGTGTTGAAGCAGGAGCTGATTTTATAGTGAGCCCAGGCTGTACAGCACAGCTTTTACTCCATGGCAGCCAAAGTGAAGTGCCACTATTGCCAGGCATCGCTACTGTAAGTGAAGCCATGGCAGCAATGGAATTAGGCTATGGCAGGTTTAAACTCTTCCCCGCCGCAGTGGTGGGTGGTATGGATTTTCTTAAGGCTATTGGCGGCCCAATTAGCCAACTCAAGTTCTGTCCAACTGGCGGCGTCAAACCCACCAATGCTGCAGACTATTTAGCC
Organism: uncultured Oceanospirillaceae bacterium; assembly: GCA_913052465.1. GTDB lineage: Bacteria > Pseudomonadota > Gammaproteobacteria > Pseudomonadales > Balneatricaceae > Njordibacter. The sequence goes on along the minus strand of CAJXEN010000066.1, from coordinate 5,800 downwards.
CTAAGTAACGTCATGTGTGTGGGCGGCACTTGGCTTACGCCAGCAGCACTAGTAGAGCAAGGCGATTGGCAAGCTATCGAAGCTTTAGCGCGGCAGGCTGCTGCACTGGCCGCACCTTAACGCCTCAGCAAAGCCAACGTTTAACCTAACCACGAGAGGCCTTAAAAAAATCAATTAAGGCATTGGTAGAGTCGTCGTGTAGATGGCCTGCCTCTCCTTCAATTTCTTGTAAGATACCCTTAGCAAGCGTTTTACCTAACTCAACACCCCATTGGTCAAATGAACAGATGTCCCATATTACGCCTTGGGCAAAAATTTTGTGTTCATATAGAGCAATGAGGGCGCCCAAATTCCTAGGGTCTACCTGCTTCAGTAACAAGGTATTACTGGGTCGGTTACCCTGGTGTACTTTGTGCGGCAAAAGCTGCTCAATGGCCTGTGGATCTAAACCTTGAGCCTGAAGTTGACACTCTACTTCAGTCGCACCGATACCATTCATAAGGGCTTCGGTCTGAGCAAAGAAGTTAGCCATAAGGTTTTCATGGTGGCCTTTAACAGGTGTAGAACTCTCTAGAGAACCAATAAAATCAGCTGGTACTATAACGTTACCCTGGTGCAATAATTGATAGAATGCGTGCTGCCCATCGATACCCAACTGTCCCCAAACGACAGACGCTGTTTGATAACCCACTTCATTACCTTGTCGGTCTACATGTTTACCATTACTCTCCATATCGACCTGTTGAATATAATCGGTAAAGCTCTCTAAGGGTTGGTCATAGGGCAATATGGCATGGCTTTGGGCTCCGTGCAATAATCCATTCCAAATACTCACTAAGGCCATAATGGTCGGCATGTTTTCAGCCGCTGGTGCATCTCTAAAATGACGATCCATATCATGGGCGCCTGTTAACAACTCTTCAAACTTGTCAAAACCAAGGTATAGCGCTATCGGTAAACCGATAGCAGACCAGATAGAGTATCTGCCACCGACCCAATCCCACATAGAGAACATAAATTCCTTATGAATACCAAAATCATGAACTGCCTGTGCATTGGATGAAACAGCCACAAAGTGTTGTTGTACTGCGCGCTCATCAAATGCCGAGGCCATAAGCCAATTACGTGCGGTTTGGGCATTGGTCATAGTTTCGCTAGTAGTGAATGTTTTAGACGCCACCACAAACAAAACTTGTTCAGCGTTTAGTGGACGTAAAATCTCAGCAATCTCTACCCCATCTATATTAGAAATAAAGTGCACTCTAATGGTAGAGTTTGCATATGAACGTAACGCCTGAGTCACCATTTTGGGGCCTAGGTTAGACCCACCAATACCAATATTTACCACATCAGTAATACGCTTTCCAGAGTACCCATGCCACTCACCACTGCGTACTTTCTCAACAAATGCTCGCATATGCGCTAGTTCTTTATTGATCATATCCATTACATTGGTTTGATCTACGTACACTGGTGAGTTACTTCGATTACGTAAAGCCGTGTGCAACACTGCACGGTCTTCAGTAGTGTTAATTTTAGCACCTCGGTACATGCGCTCTATCGCAGATCCTAAGCCCATGTCTTGTGCTAAACCAAATAATGCTTGCATGATTTCAGGTGTCAGACAGTTTTTCGAATAATCTAGGAGTAAGTTGGGCAATTCAATAGAATAGGTGTCAAATCGGTTACCTTCACGAGCAAATAATTCTCGTAAGTGCAGGCTGCGGTATTGAATTGCCAGCTGCTGCAAACTTTGCCAATGTTTAGATTTTTCAAGTTGTAACATTTTGTCTCCGCGATTCATGTTGTAAGGCAATAGCTGCACCTTGTAAGCCTGGTTGCAAAGCAGTGCAAAGGTAAATAGGGATTTGACTAAGATAAGAAGAAGCCCTTCCCTTGTTGGCAAAGCTGACACCAAATTCACTGGCTAATAAAAAATCATGCATGCGGGGTAAAATACCACCAGTCAAATACACTCCACCCACTGCACCAAACATTAAGGCAGCATCAGCTACTGCATTACCAAGCATGTCACAAAAGAGACTTAGCGTTTGGTAGGCTAGGTCGTCAGGTGCCAACGCTTGAGCTTGCTGTAAAACGTCAGCAGGCTTTGTTAAGTTCTGTTGAACACCATTTACATGTGCAACTGCTGCATATAAGTTCATCATGCCAGAACCTGACAGCAGGCGTTCAGCCGAAACATGCCCATAGGTATGCCACATGTGATCCAATACTTTTGCATGCAACTTGCTGGCAGGTGAAAACCCTACGTGGCCACCTTCTCCCATAACTGGCAACCAGCCCCCATCGTGGGCAATTAATCCTGCTACACCTAGACCTGTACCTGGACCCATTACCAGCCTATTACCCCATACTTCAGGATGACCTTGTTTCACAACTAATAGCTCTTCAGTGCCAATTTTAGACATAGCCCAAGCTTGCGCTGCAAAGTCATTAATCCATAAGGCTTGCACCTTTAGGGCGGCATTCACTCGCGCTTTATTAACACACCAGTGATTGTTAGCAAGGGCAAATTCTGGCAGGTGTACAGTTCCAGCAATCGCAATACAAGCATTAGCAATTAAACCCTGCGCGCTAATACTTTCAAGGTAGGCGCACATTGCTGTCTCTAAACTTGGGTAGTCTGCACAAGCTAGCACCTTAATGTGTATCAAACCTAGTGAGTTGCTGAGCGTTAATGCAAACCGGGCATTGGTAGCTCCAACATCTGCTACTAGGTTATATTTTGGCATAGGAATAGATTTCTCTTTCATAACGGCACACACTCACGAACAAATACTAGCGCCCAGTTCAGCGCTACTAACTAGATGGCGCATGTTGGAAAATAGCTCTCTTCCCATACCATGGGCAGCACTTGTGGTCTGCTGAGCTGCTGAGCGAGCTTGCAGAAGCTCATCTTTAACTAACAATTCTAAGCGTCCAGTATGACAGTCTAACCGTAATAAATCGCCATTTTTGATTTTGTTTATCAAACCACCTGCTTTAGCCTCTGGATGAAGATGTATCGCCGCCGGCACCTTTCCCGATGCTCCTGACATGCGGCCATCAGTGACCAAAGCCACGTTAAAACCTCGGTCTTGCAAGACACCCAAATACGGTGTCAATTTATGTAATTCTGGCATACCACAAGCTTGGGGGCCCTGAAAACGCAACACAGCGACGAGATCTTTCTCCAATTCTCCACGCTTAAAAGCCTGCTCAAAGTCTGACTGAGTATCAAACACTACTGCTTTAGCCTCTACTAGCCAGTGTTCAGGTTTTACTGCAGACACCTTAACCACACTGCGGCCTAGATTGCCTTGCAAGGTCACCACACCACCGGTTTTAGAGAAGGGTTTTGCTACACTGGTGAGTACATCAAGGTCTGCACTTTGTTCAGGTGCCGGCTGCCATACCAGCTTGCCTGATAATAACTTTGGCTCCTGGCAATATTGATTTAGGCCATGGCCCATAATAGTTTCTACATCTTCATGCAAAAAACCACCATGCAATAGTGTTTTAATCAAATAGGGCACACCACCAGCCACATGAAAAACGTTAATGTCAGCTTGGCCATTGGGATAGATGCGCGTCAAACTAGGCACTACGCTAGACAAGGTGGCAAAATCATCCCAATTAACAATAATCCCCGCAGCCTTGGCAATAGCAATCAGATGTATGGTGTGATTGGTGGAACCGCCAGTTGCCAATAGAGCTACAATGGCATTAACCATGGTTTTTTCAGACACTATTTGAGCAAGGTTTTGCTGTTTAGAAGAGTGAGTTAACTTAACCGCTTGCTGGGCTGCATATCGTGTCAATTCATCACGAAAACCACCATCAGGAGGCACAAAAGAGGCCCCAGGTAGATGCAGCCCCATCACTTCCATCAATAATTGGTTGCTATTAGCAGTACCATAAAAGGTGCATGTGCCTGCACCATGGTAAGACTCAGACTCACAAGCCAACAACTCATCACGACCTACCTTGCCTTCTGCATACAACTGCCGGATACGTGCTTTTTCTGAATTAGGCAAACCAGAAGACATAGGGCCTCCCGGTATAAATACAACGGGAAGATGACCAAAGCTGAGGGCCCCTATTAATAAGCCTGGTACAATTTTGTCACACACTCCCAAACACAACACGGCATCAAACATGTTATGCGACAAAGCGATTGCAGTAGACATAGCAATAACGTCTCTACTAAATAGACTTAGCTCCATTCCTGGCTGACCCTGCGTGACACCGTCACACATGGCAGGCACACCACCAGCAAACTGCGCCACACTTCCCATTTCCCTCACCGCCTGCCTAATAATAGGAGGATAACGCTCGAACGGTTGGTGGGCTGAAAGCATGTCATTATAGGCTGACACAATAGCTATATTGGCCTCATCCATCATCGTTAAGCGATCTTTATCCGTCGATGAGCAGGCCGCAAAACCATGGGCCAAGTTGCCACATGACAGGTTAGAACGGCTAACGCTATTACCCTTAGCCGCCTCCATTCGCTGTAAGTAATCACTCCGAGATGCACGGCTACGATCAATAATGGCTTGGGTTACCTGCGCTACTTTACTGTGAAGGACACCACTCATGATACGTTTTCCCTTAGTTAACTTTATTCCGTAATATTAACAAATATATGATCAATCTGGAACACAAATAAACAAATACAATTGATTTATAACCATAATGTTTGTAATATTACAACATAACAAACAAGGGGGCATCAATGACTATCCGTATTGCTATCAATGGATTTGGCCGAATTGGCCGTAACATAGTCCGCGCCATCTATGAACATGGCCCAGTAAACTATCACCAAAAATTTGAGATCGTTGCCATCAATGATCTAGGCTGCCCTCAAACCAATGCTCATTTATTGCGCTTTGACAGCGTACATGGCCGTTTTAACGGCCAAGTTGAGCACGATGATCAACACCTATACGTTAACCAAGACAAGATTCACCTTTATCAAGTCAAAGATCCAAGCCAGCTGCCGTGGAAGGAACTTAACATAGACTTAGTACTTGAATGTACCGGCTTATTTACTCACCGAAAAGACGCTCAAGCCCATATTGACGCTGGTGCGCATAAGGTATTAATTTCTGCCCCCGGCCAAGATTTAGATGCCACTATTGTTTATGGCGTCAATCACCATACACTCACTGGCAAAGAGCGCATTATCTCAAACGCCTCTTGTACTACCAATTGCCTTGCGCCCCTAGCCAAGATTCTCGACCAGACTGTGGGCATCAGGCATGGTCAAATGACTACTATCCACGCTTACACTAACGATCAACTACTCACAGATGGCATGCACAGCGATTTGTATCGCGCTCGCTCTGCTACCACCTCAATGATTCCCACAAAAACTGGTGCAGCTGCCGCAGTAGGGTTGGTTCTACCCCAACTTAATGGCCGCTTAGATGGCATGGCCATCCGCGTTCCCACGATCAACGTTTCATTAGTTGATTTTACTTTTGTGTGTACAGAAGAAACCAGCGCCCATGAGGTTAATGAGCATGTGAAAAATGCCATTACCAATGACGCTGAACTGAACTATATTATGGACTATGTAAGCCAACCTCTGGTGTCAGTAGACTTTAACCACTGCGCCAAATCGTCAAACTTTGACGCCAACCATACAAGAGCCCAAGGTAATTTAATTAAAGTAATGGCTTGGTATGACAATGAATGGGGCTTTAGCAATAGAATGCTGGACACTAGCCTAGCGCTAATGCACCATTAACCCCTAAGGTTCGTTAGCACCACTATCTATGAACGCAGCTTT
>CAJXEN010000065.1 GCA_913052465.1 uncultured Oceanospirillaceae bacterium | reverse complement strand
CAAGGTGTGCAGGTAAAAATGTACTTAGACTCTTTGCACTGGACTGAGCTGGCTCCTTTACCAAGTGCGGTTGGCTGGACCTTGCAACATCTTTCTATTCAGCAAACTTCATCTGTGCAATGGCAAGTGTTGATGCAGTGGTTGCCCAACAGCGAAAGTACACCTTTTCACTTTGATAGGTTAGCCATAAGTACTGCTGCGCAAGCAAAAACCCGCGCTGGTATTGAGTATTATGCCCAAGCGTTACAAATCAAAACATTATCTACCCCAATACCCTCCATAGAACGTCACTCTAAAACAACACTTGAAAAAATCAGCCCAGCTCCTGGCCAGCTGCAGCATGCGGATGACTTAGAATTTATTGGCTACAGCCAACAACAAAACCAAATGCCAGTGGCTTGGGTCAAGTATTTGTCGAGTGGGCGCTTACTTCGAGCTGAAGTGGGTGATCAGATTAACGGATGGAGTGTGTCAGTGATTGGTGCACAGGGAGTGCACCTAGTGCGCGAGCAGCAGGTCATAATAATAGGGCGACGATGTCTTACGGGAGTTTGCCCAAATGATTAATACAAAATCAATGTTGTTGTTGGTTTTAATGTTGCCGCCTTATGTTGGTGCCCAAAACATCACTATGAATGTGCATAAAGTGGCGTTGGTTGACGTGTTGTATGAGCTGGCTGAGGCTGCAAAAATTAATTTGATACTCACCCATGCGCTGGATTTTGAAATTAGTATTGTGTTGCAGGACGTGGATGCAAAAACAGGACTGGCATTGATCTGTAATAGCGTTGGAGTTGATTGCCAGTATACTCAACAGGGCCTAGTGGTAGGTGCTGTAACGGACGCATCTAATACAAAAGTATTACCATTACACACGGTTAAGCTCAATTATGGTGACGCAGATACCATATTATTGGCCCTACAAAGCGCCCAATCAATGTTGTCTCCTACGGGGCAATTACTGGCAGATGGTCGCAGCCAACAGATTTTTGTTTACGATGATGATATGCATGCTGCAACATTAGTGAAAGCCATCAAGCAATTGGATCAACCACTTAAACAAATGTTGATAGAGAGCCGTATAGTCATTGCTAAATCAAGCTTGGGGGAGTCTAGTGGTTTGGATTTTATCGGTGGCCTAGGGCCTGGAGTAGCAGCTGGAGTGTTAAGCGGTGGGCAGGCTGGAGTAACGTTTAATCAGTTAGGGGGTGGGTTGCAGTTAGGTTTGGTGGGACCTCATGTCATGTTGAATCTGGAGCTGGCCGCTCTAGAGGCTGTTGGCCAAGTACTTACCTTGGCACAGCCGCAAATATTAGTGCAAGAAGGTTATTCAGGCAGCATTCAAACAGGCCAAGAAGTACCTTACATAGTGGCCACAGAAAACGGTCAGCAGCAACAGTGGAAGCGGGCGGTACTGGGTTTAACCGTAACGCCAAGGGTCTTGCCTAGGGATCAGGTGCAGCTAGACCTATTGGTGGTGCAGGATTCTATTGGTGATTTATTGCCTAACGGCCAATTGGCCCTCAATACCCATAAACTAGAAACCCGGGCAGTGGTTGGTTTGGGACAAACGCTAGTATTAGGAGGAGCCTTATACCAACAACAACTGGATCGCTTGTTGTCTAGCCCAGCATTATCGGGCTTGTCCTTTGTGGGCCAATGGTTTGAGCAGCAAAAGCAAGGGTCTGAGCGCTTTGAACTCTTGGTTTTTGTGACTCCACGTATAGTTAACCCTTGATTATATTGATGTTAGTCCGCATAATTTAACTAATCCTACCCGGCAGTGCGCATTGAGTGCTTGAAGACCGGGTTTTGTTGTTGCTGTTCCTAAAAGGAATTCCATAGTGAATATATTTTTAATTGGCCCGATGGGCGCTGGAAAAAGCACCATTGGGCGCCAACTCGCCCGAGAGCTAAAACTAGAGTTTCTAGATACTGATAGGGAAATTGAGGAAAGATCTGGTGCGGATATACCTTGGATTTTTGACGTTGAGGGTGAGGCTGGTTTCCGTAAGCGTGAGTCTAACATGATTGCTGAGTTAACCGAATCCAGAGATTTGGTCATGGCTACTGGCGGAGGTGCGGTAGAATCAGCCGAAAATCGCCAACATTTGTCCGCACGTGGCACTGTGGTGTATTTGTTTGCAACTGTTGAGCAACAGCTTGAGCGCACATCGGAAGATAAGAATCGCCCATTACTGCAGAATGAAGACCCAGAGCAGGTGCTCCGAGACTTATTTTCTCATCGTCATGCTTTGTATGAAGAAACAGCTGACATTCAAGTCGCCACAGGTGCCCAAAACCCACGTTTGTTAGTGGCAGAAATCATTAAGCAAATCGAAGCTATCCGCTCCTTATAAGTTATCTAATCTCACGCAAAGCTGCCCTGGGAAAGAGCCATCATTATGACTAGCGTACAACACACATTAACTGTTGACCTAGGTGATCGGAGTTATCCGATTTACATAGGTAGTGGGCTGTTGCAAGAAGCGCAGCTGTTGCGCAAGCATATTACTGGCAAGCAAATATTGGTAGTGACCAACAACACCATAGCACCCCTCTACTTACAAACAGTGTTAGAGGGTTTACAAAGCCTGCAGATTGATGGTGTGCAAGTGGATAGCCTAGTTCTAGAAGACGGTGAGCAATACAAGCATCTTGATACGGTGAGTTTGATTTTTGACCGCTTGCTGCAACAACGCCACAATCGCACCACTACCCTCATTGCCTTAGGTGGGGGAGTGGTAGGCGACATGACCGGCTACGCCGCGGCAGCCTATCAGCGCGGGGTGAATTTTATTCAAATTCCCACCACTTTGTTGTCTCAGGTGGATTCTTCAGTGGGTGGAAAAACTGGCGTTAACCATCCCCTTGGCAAAAACATGATTGGCGCATTTCATCAGCCTCAATGTGTCATTATTGATACCCAAAGCTTACAAACGTTACCAGAGCGCGAACTATCTGCGGGCCTGGCAGAGGTGATTAAGTATGGCCTTATTGCCGAGCCAGATTTCTTTACCTGGTTAGAACAAAATATACAGCAGCTGCGTGAACTGGAGCCTGATCTAATCAGCCAAGCAGTGTATCAATCATGCGCGTGTAAGGCCCGTATTGTAGCCGCAGACGAGCGAGAGCAAGGTCAGCGAGCCTTGCTTAACTTTGGCCACACCTTTGGCCACGCTATAGAAACCCAAATGGGCTACGGCAACTGGCTACATGGCGAAGCTGTTGGTGCTGGTATGGCGATGGCAGCAGATTTGTCATGTCGTTTGGGTTGGATTTCAAAGCAACAAGTGCAGCGTATTAAAAGCCTTTTGCACGCGTCTGGATTGCCACTGTGGGGCCCAGAAGGAATGCATGTAGACACCTACTTAGGGCACATGCAGGTGGACAAAAAAGTGACTGATGGCACGCTCCGTTTAATCCTTCTTCAAAAACTAGGCGAAGCTATATTGACATCAGACTTTGGCAGCGATTTGTTGCAGCAAACCCTTAAACAGCCGTTGGCAGTGTAGGAGGTAAGAACAGTGAATAAACCCCTACAAGAGCCCGCCACCAGTGCTAGCATTAGCGCCGCCTATGCAGCTTATGTGCGCCAATTAGAGCAACAAGAAGTCACTCACCAAAGCATGAGTTTAGTCGGGTTTGAATATCAAGCCAAGGCCCGTGGTCGCCAATTAGACACTTTACTTCACTTAAGCCACTTCTCCGATTATTTAGTGTTGGTTAGCGCGCCCTCTGGCGCTGGTAAAACAATATTTATTGAACAGTTTCTGCGAGTGCAGCCAGCCGATGCTTGTATTGTTCATTTGGTATTAAATGAAACGGTTACGGCACCATGGGTAGTGCGCCAGTTAGTTCAACAATTACCCATACAATTAGCCAATCATGCAGGCCTAGAGGCTAGCATTTTAGCGCTCCAAGAACTGGCTCAGGAGTTAGCAGTACAAAAAGAAGTGTTGCTGATTCTAGTGGATGATGCCCAGTGGCTAAACGAGGATGCACTGGAACTACTTGCCAATTTATTGCCACGTAGCGCAAAGGTAGACTCTCGCCCTCATGTTATTCTATGCGCCGATCATAGTGTGGTGGAGCGGATTGAGGGTCCCCAATTTGCCGAACTAAGGCAAGAGCGTTTCTATCATTTAGTTTTGGCCCCTTTTAGCCAAGAAGAAAGTGCTGACTACCTGCGCCAACGCTTGCAAAGAGCTGGTATTGATCACAGCCTAGCCCCTACTCAATTACTACAATTACATCAGTTAGCTAAAGGTAACCCTGGTTATCTTAATATGTTAGCTAATAAAGCCCTTCATAAAGATGGTGTTGTTCGGCAAACGGGTTTACCCCTACTACATATTGGTGCCACTGTGTTTGTAGTAGCTATATTGGTAGCTATTTGGTGGCTAAATTATACGTCTGCCAATAAAGCTAGGCAAAACGAGGTGGCATCTGACCTTGTGGTTGTTGAGTCTATTGCAACGGAGCCTATGGCTCAGGCGTTACCGCCCTTAGAACCCATAGAGCTGTCACCAGCATCAAAAAATGTGACTTTAGAACCTAAGCCTAAGCCAGCAGTGCAGCAAGAACCGATAAATGAAGTAAAAGTAGAAGTAAAAGTTGAGCCTGAAGTTGAAGTGCAGCCCGAAGTTAAAGTAAAACCTAAACTTGAAGTAAAGACTGAAGTCCCAGCAAAGCCTATTCTGGCAAATAAAACCAAGCCTGAGGCCAAGCTAATACAAGATGAACAAACGACCATTGTAGGCTCTGAACCAGTATTAGAGGCTTGGCCTAAAGTAACTTTCAAAACAAAGCAGCCGTACAGCTATAAGGCCATGTTAAATTTACCTAGCGATCACTACAGTTTGCAGGTTCTTGGTGCCCGTTTAGAAACCACCATAGAGGCATTTTTAGAGCAGAATAATATCAAACAGCCCTATTACGTTATTAAATTAGAGCGTGGCGGCGAACCCTGGTATATGTTGCTTGTAGGGGCCTACGCAAGTGCTAGTGAAGCGCGAGGTGCCGTATCATCCCTCCCTGTTCCCTTGAAAAACCAGCAGCCCTGGGCGCGGCCTGTGTTGAGAATTCAACAGCAGATTCGCAATAAATTCAACACTAGTGGTGAATAATTTTTACAAATGTGGCGAACGTCGCCCATTGTGTAGGTATTTATCCACCTTATAGCCCAAATAATTTGTTTGCCGTGGTTTTCTCAGGTAGGATGTTTGTCCATTTGTTGATGCAATATATCTATAAGCTCTAATAAGAGTTTTTAATTACAACAAGTGTCCCTACTGATGCTTGTTTTATTTCATAGCGCCTGTTGCGGCACTTGTTAATACTTGTGGTGACTTTGTTGTCACTCAGATTAGCGAGAGAGATTTCGATGAGCGCTGGCTTTTTTAACCCCAAAGAATTCAAAGATAACTGTGGCTTTGGGCTTATCGCTCATATGCACGGTGACCCTAGTCATGATTTATTGCAAAAAGCGATAGAATCTCTCACCTGTATGACCCACCGTGGTGGTATAGCCGCCGATGGTAAAACTGGTGATGGGTGTGGTTTATTACTTCAAATGCCAGATGACTTTATGCGTCAGGTGGCATTAGATAACTTTTCTGAAGAACTCACGGAGTCCTATGGCTTAGGCATGGTGTTTTTGTCACAAGACGAAGATAAAGCTGCACACTCTCGTAACGTTTTAAATCAAGCCATAGAAGACAACGGCTTAGAAGTAGTGGGATGGCGTGAAGTGCCCGTAGACCCCTCGTGCCTCGGCCCTATAGGTGCAGATTGCCAACCACACATTGAACAAGTGTTTGTAAACAGCCCTGGTCTGCGAGGAGAAGTATTAGAAGCCCGTTTGTTAGTCGCTCGTAAAACTACCATGTATGCCTTGACTTCAGACGAAGACTTTTATGTGTGTAGTTTGTCTCACAGGGTAGTCTCCTATAAAGGGCTGATGATGCCAGTAGATTTACCGGTTTTTTACAAAGACTTGGGTGACCCGTCTTTGGCAACCGCCATTTGTACCTTTCATCAACGTTTTTCTACTAACACCTTGCCTCGTTGGCCTTTGGCTCAGCCCTTCCGTTTTTTGGCGCACAATGGTGAGATCAACACGATTGAAGGTAACCGTAACTGGGCTAAGGCTCGTCAAAACGTATTGTCTACGCCACTGATTCCAGAACTGCAAGAACTTGAAGGCGTAGTGAACACCACCGGCTCAGACTCCTCCAGTATGGATAATATGCTAGAGCTTATGGTACTGGGTGGTATGGATGTATTTCGTGCCCTGCGTTTGATCATGCCTCCAGCTTGGCAGAATGATGAGTTAATGGACCCAGAACTGCGAGCCTTTTATGAATACAACTCCATGCACATGGAAGCGTGGGATGGTCCTGCAGGAATGGTATTAAATACTGGTCGTTATGCGGTGTGTTTGCTAGACCGTAATGGTTTGCGCCCATCACGTTGGGTAATGACTAAAGATAATTACCTAGTCACGGCTTCTGAGGTGGGTACTTTTAAGTATGACCCCTTGGATGTGGTGGCTAAAGGCCGTGTTGGCCCGGGGCAAATTTTGGCAGTAGACACTCACACTGGCGAAGTCATGCACACGAAAGACATTGACGACCGACTAAAAGCATCTCAACCGTACAAGCGATGGTTGCGTAAATCTGCCATTCGCTTAGAAGGCACGTTGGACGAACAGCAGTGTTTTGAAGATTTCACTGAGCGTGAGCTGAAGCAGCACATGAAGATGTATCAGGTTACCTATGAAGAGCGTGACCAGGTGATTCGCCCGTTAGCAGAAAGTGGCCAAGAGGCTGTAGGGTCTATGGGTGATGATACACCCATGGCTGTGTTATCTAGCCGGGTACGATCTGTTTACGATTACTTTCGCCAGCAATTTGCGCAGGTCACTAACCCACCTATAGATCCATTACGCGAAGCGATAGTGATGTCTTTGGAAACTTGTTTGGGTAAAGAGCGTAATATATTCCAAGAAGGACCAGAGCTTGCGAAGCGCATTGTTCTAGGTTCGCCAGTGTTATCAGCCAGTAAATACACTGACTTGTTACACATGAATGTGCCAGGGTTTAAAGTACAGATTATTAGTTTAAATTATGACCTAGAGGTTGGTTTAGAAGCGTCTATTAGGGCGGTCTGTAAGCAAGCTGAAGAGGCTGTGCGAAAGCGTGTTGGTATTCTAGTGCTGAGCGATCGTGAAATAGAAAAGGGCAAATTGCCTATTCCTGCTGCCATGGCAACGGGTGCAGTGCATCACCACCTCACCAATTCGGGTTTGCGTTGTGACGCTAACATTATCGTTGATACTGGCAGCGCAAGAGATTCCCATCATTTTGCAGTATTAATAGGTTTTGGAGCTACAGCAGTTTACCCTTACTTAAGTTATCGTGTTATTAACGACATGGTAGGGTCTGGCGAAATTATTGGTGATCCTACCGAATGCCATAAGGCCTACCGTAAGGGTATCAATAAAGGCCTGCTCAAAATTATGTCTAAAATGGGCATCTCCACCATAGCTTCATACCGTGGGGCTCAACTTTTTGAGGCCATTGGTGTGAGTAGTGAAATTGTAGGTCTATGTTTCCATGGTGTAGCTAGTCGTATAGAAGGGGCACAATTTCCAGATTTTGAGCTAGATCAGCAAGCGTTAGCTGCAGAAGCATGGATTGACCGCAAGCCCATCCAACTAGGTGGTTTACTAAAATACATTCACGGTGGTGAATACCACGCCTATAATCCAGATGTAGTAACGACGGCACAGACTGCTGTACAAACTGGTGATTATGAGGTGTACAAAAAGTACGCGAAATTGGTTAACGGTCGAGGAGTTGCGACTTTACGTGACTTACTTAAACTTAAGAAAACCACAGCCATCGATATTAGTGAAGTAGAACCTATAAGCGAGATATTTAAACGTTTTGATGGTGCGGGTATGTCTTTAGGTGCCCTGTCTCCAGAGGCCCATGAAGCCCTAGCAATGGCTATGAATGAATTAGGTGGCCGTTCTAACTCTGGTGAAGGTGGTGAAGATCCGGCACGTTATGGCACTAATAAGCGTTCTAAAATCAAACAAATTGCTTCTGGCCGTTTTGGTGTAACCCCAGCCTATTTAATGAGTGCAGATGTGTTACAAATAAAAGTGGCCCAGGGTGCAAAGCCAGGTGAAGGTGGGCAACTACCGGGGGGTAAGGTTAACGACATTATTGCTACGCTACGCTACTCCGTACCTGGTGTTACTCTTATTTCGCCGCCACCACATCACGATATTTATTCTATCGAGGATTTGGCGCAGCTAATTTTTGACCTGAAGCAGGTTAACCCAGATGCATTAGTATCAGTGAAATTGGTTTCTCGCCCTGGTGTTGGCACTATTGCTTCGGGTGTAGCAAAAGCTTATGCAGACCTCATTACTATTTCTGGTTACGATGGTGGGACGGCAGCTAGCCCTCTTACTTCTATTCGTTATGCCGGTTCCCCATGGGAGTTAGGCCTTGCTGATGCTCATCAATCTCTGCGTGGTAATGGTGTGCGTGGCAGAGTTAGGGTGCAAACGGATGGTGGCCTTAAAACTGGTTTAGACGTAGTAAAAGCAGCCATGCTTGGTGCAGAAAGCTTTGGTTTTGGTACCTTGCCCATGGTGGCTTTAGGGTGTAAATATCTGCGTATTTGCCACCTTAATAACTGTGCCACAGGGGTAGCTACACAAAACCAACAATTACGCGATCATCACTTTCGCGGTACGGTAGAAATGGTGAAACATCTGTTTACATTTATTGCCCAAGAAACTCGTGAGGTAATGGCGCAGTTAGGTGTGCGCAGTATTGAAGAATTAGTCGGACGTACTGATCTGTTAGAAGTTGGTGGCGCTGTCACTAATAAACAGCGTAATTTGGACCTGTCACCTTTACTAAGCCAAGAGGGTATCGAGGCAAGCCAACCCCATACTTGTCAGGTAGCCAAAAACCAGCCGTATGACACCGGGGCGATGAACCAGCTGATGCTGGATCAAATGCACGATGCTATTATTCACTCCAAAGGTGGCACGTTTAAGTTTGATATTACCAACTGTGACCGCTCTGTTGGGGCTAGAGTGTCAGGTGTTATTGCTAAAATACATGGCAATAACGGTATGTCGGAATACCCTCTAGAAGTGCACCTTAAGGGTGTTGCAGGCTTAAGTTTTGGCGTATGGAATGCTGGTGGCTTGAACATGTACTTAGAAGGTGATGCTAATGACTACGTAGGTAAGGGCATGGCTGGTGGTAAACTGGTTGTTTACCCACCTAAAGGATCTAGTTTTAAATCTAACGTTACTTCTATTTTGGGTAATACCTGCTTGTATGGTGCAACGGGTGGCAGCGTAATGGCAGCAGGGTGTGCTGGTGAACGTTTTGCCGTGCGTAACTCTGGTGCTCATGCCGTGATTGAAGGGGCGGGTGACCATTGTTGTGAGTACATGACAGGTGGCGTAGTAACGGTTCTTGGTGAGACAGGTTACAACTTTGGTGCAGGCATGACAGGTGGTTTTGCCTACGTACTGGACGTAGACCGTACCTTTGTCGACAAGTACAACAGTGAATTAGTTGAAATTCATCGTATTCGTGGTGAGCACATGGAAGAGTACCGCAGTTATTTACGTGGTGTTCTTCATGATTTCTCTGAAGCTACAGGTAGTCGCTGGGGTAAAGAACTAAGTGTCCATTTTGAAGATTATGTTAGCAAGTTTTGGTTAGTTAAGCCCAAAGCTGCAAATTTGCAGCAATTAATGGCAAATACTCGAACCAAGACGGAATAGCTCAAAGGCTTCACCAACACATTGCCAGTTTTTAGAAACACATGACCAAGCATACGAGGCTACTATGGCTCAACGATTAGACAATCATTTTCAATTCATCGACGTAGGTCGTCAAGACCCTGCTAAAGTGCATTACGACTTGCGTAAACGCCAGTTTACTGAGATCTATCAACCTTACACAAAGGCTGAAGCTAAACCTCAAGCACATAGATGCTTAGAGTGTGGTAACCCCTACTGTGAATGGAAGTGCCCAGTACACAACTACATTCCTAACTGGCTCAAATTAGTTTCTGAAGGCAACATTCTGGAAGCAGTAGAGTTATGTCATCAAACTAACTCGTTGCCAGAAGTATGTGGCCGCGTTTGCCCGCAAGATCGTCTATGCGAAGGTGCTTGCACCCTTAATGATGGTTTTGGTGCCGTAACCATTGGTTCTGTAGAAAAATATATTACCGACACGGCCTTTGCTATGGGCTGGACGCCAGATCTAAGCCACGTTGTTGCCACTGGCAAAAAAGTAGCTGTTATTGGTGCAGGCCCGGCAGGCTTGGCTTGTGCAGACGTGCTAACACGTGGCGGTGTGTCTGCGGTAGTATTTGATCGCTATCCAGAAATTGGTGGGTTACTTACCTTTGGTATCCCAGAATTTAAGCTAGAAAAGCCAGTAATGGCCAAACGCCGTCAAATATTTGAAGGCATGGGCATTGAATTTAAACTCAATATGGAAGTTGGTAAAGACATCACTTTAGACCAGCTTATGGAAGAGTATGATGCTGTATTCATGGGTATAGGCACGTATAAGTCTATGCGAGGTGGTTTCCCAGGTGAAGATTTAGAAGGCGTGCACGAAGCCTTGCCTTACTTAATTTCCAACATTAACCGCCGTATGGATTTTGAAAAAGACCCAGCTGATTTTATCGACCTAAAAGGTAAGCAAGTGGTAGTGCTAGGTGGTGGTGATACTGCTATGGACTGTAACCGGACGGCTATTCGCCAAGCCGCATCCAACGTGTATTGTGCTTATCGCCGTGACGAAGCAAATATGCCAGGTTCGATTAAAGAAGTCGCCAACTCTAAAGAAGAAGGTGTGCAGTTTTTGTTTAACCGTTCACCGGTAGAAATAGTTGGTGAAAATGGCAAGGTGACTGGTATTAAGCTAGTGACTACACAACTAGGTGAGGCTGATGAAAATGGCCGTCGCCGTCCTATTGTCATCGAAGGTAGCGAAGAAATAGTAGCTGCGGACGCGGTGATCGTAGCCTTCGGCTTTAGCCCAAGCCCCACAAGCTGGATGAATGATGCAGGAGTTGAGTTAAATGCTTGGGATCTTGTTAAAGTGGCCCAACAGTCTGATTTAGTCGCTAAAAAGTACGCCTTTCAAACCAGTAATGGAAAAATATTTGCTGGTGGTGACATGGTGCGTGGTTCTGATTTGGTAGTGACAGCCATCGATGAAGGACGCAGAGCAGCGGATGGCATTCTAGATTACCTGCAGGTCTAAAACCAATCATTAAGCCAATGCATCGCCTGTATAATTGCCACAAACCGTGACAATTAGGCAGGTGATCTATATCATAAGCGGCAATCTTTATTATCTGCTTCAAGGCCTTATTCTTCGCTATGACTGCTTCCAAACCCGCGTTAAAAAATGACCGTTTTCTTCGCGCCCTAACGGGCCAGCCTGTTGATGTAACGCCTGTATGGATGATGCGTCAAGCGGGTCGTTATTTGCCAGAGTACCGTGCATCACGTGCTGAAGCTGGCGACTTTTTAAGCCTTTGCAAAAATGCTGACTTTGCCTGTGAAGTGACCCTACAACCGTTAAGAAGGTACGATCTGGACGCAGCCATCTTGTTCTCAGACATTCTTACTGTGCCAGACGCCATGGGCCTAGGCTTATACTTTGAAGTTGGAGAAGGTCCTAAGTTTGAGCGGCCCGTGCGCACAGAAGCAGATGTAGCTGCACTTGCGGTGCCAGACATGAATGACGACTTGGGCTATGTGATGAACGCTGTAAGCACTATCCGTAGTGCTTTATCTGGTGATGTACCGTTAATTGGTTTTTCTGGTAGCCCATGGACCTTGGCTACCTACATGATTGAAGGTGGTTCTAGCAAAGACTTCCGTCACATTAAAGCTATGATGTATGCAACGCCAGAATTATTGCATCAGGTACTTAGTGTATTGGCTGATTCAGTCATTGCCTACCTAAACGCCCAAATTGCAGCCGGTGCTCAAGCAGTGCAGATTTTTGATACATGGGGCGGCGTATTAAGTGGCCCTTGTTACCAAGCGTTCTCATTAGACTATATGCAGCGTATTGTTAACGGCCTTACCCGCGAGTCTGAAGGAAGGGTAGTGCCTGTTATTTTGTTCACCAAAAATGGTGGCCAGTGGTTGGAGCAAATGGCAGCCACAGGCGCAGACGCCTTGGGTTTGGATTGGACGATAGAAGTGAGCCAAGCCCGTGATCGTGTAGGCGACAAAGTTGCACTCCAGGGTAATATGGACCCTAGTGTTTTATATGCCGACGCCCCAACTATTCAGGCTGAAGTAGGCCGTATATTGGCAGACTTTGGTAAAAACGATGGCCATGTATTTAACCTAGGCCACGGTATTCACCAGTTTGTAGACCCTAAGAGTGCTAAAATATTTGTCGATGCTGTGCACGATCAAAGTGGACAGTATCACTCATAATGCTGATGGCGCTCATACCGGCGCCATCATAAAAACCAGTAGGAGTTCAGCATGCCCCATTGCGTTATAGAAATTTC
>CAJXEN010000064.1 GCA_913052465.1 uncultured Oceanospirillaceae bacterium | reverse complement strand
TAGAAAGGGCGCTTTTTAGAGCCCCCACGAGCTAAACGAATGGTTACCATGCGTTTGATCCCTTTACGTCGTGTAAGTTTTAAAATCACTTACTATTCATCAATGCAACGCGCCAGTATTGGCGACATCACGGAAATGGGTATTACCCCGCCTGACTTAATAGCACTTCAAACATGCCTAAATCAGGGCCGATATTGTACGGTATTTATTCGGGCAAGACAATCTACCAAACCCAAAGTTTTATCCTAACTTCAGTGCTTGATAATGGGGCTATTCCATGTCCTGCTTTTTATGCGTAACAGTGGTTTCGACCTTGTCTTCTAATAGGCGTTCTTCAAGCTCTGCTACCGACATGTAATCCAGGTCCCAATGATTACAAATATCATTCCTAAATCGCGTACGGCTTTTTTTAGTTGATTTTGATTGTTTACGATCGAAGTAGCTTAAAAGTCTCTGGGTAATTTTCATAATTCCTGTCTCCAGACTGTCACTCAACCAAAGTTATATATAGCTTTGAGCATATAGGCGCACCCTAATAGACCTGTCATTGCTGTTAGCAAAAACCTGGCCTAAATAAGACTTTTAACTAGGCCAAACACGGTGGCTGCAGCTGCCTAACTAATAGTTGCCTTTTAATGCCTTCAGGGGCTTTATTAACCTCATTTAAGCTATTTATAAGCGCTAATTTTCACTACAAATAACTATACAAAAAATAATACTGTACAAGTATTTAATTGTACAGTATTATTTTTTGTATAACTATTTATGGTGATGACAATGCTTAAAAAATCGTCTATCTGGCAAAAAGTGACTGCGCAACAGTTCCCTGTAAATTATCCCACTACTGATCTGACACAGCCTTCTCAACCACCCTATCAGGCGCATATGGGGCAGGCATATATGGGTCGGACCTTGATCGAAGAACTAAAACAAGCCGCTAGCTCAGTAGACTTTAAAGAGATGCTTAATCGGTCTACCACATTGGCCAGATTCGCTAAAACATCGGCTAATACGCTGCTGTTACTAGACGATTTGAGATCCATGTCAAAAGACAATGCTATGGCCACTTTCTTAGCCATTGAATCAGTGGCTGAAATTCAGCACGAAAGTGCCAACACTATTCTCATAGACTGCTTAACACACTCAGACTCAAGCGTGCGGCGCCAAGCAACATGGAAGCTAGCAAATCGGCGCCCTGTTGCAGCAGCTTTGCCAATGCTGCTGCAACAGCTATGCACCGGCGGCATTGACACTATGCATGCCCATCAAACACTAGCCCACTGGGCTAAAAGCGAACCTAGACTTATTTGCCAATGGCTGAGCAATGCTTTGTTGACCAATGGTGATGCCGCTGCACGGGCCAGACTAGTTGATCTTTTAGGTGTTTTAAATGCAGTAGAGGTTAATGGAATACTTTCTAAGCTAGCAGCTGATACCAGCGAATCTGTGGCGGTACGTATTGCAGCTATCAGCTCCATGGGTAGCCGCACCGGCCCATTTGGCAGCTTATTAATGCAGCTGTCTAGGCAAGATAACCACATTGGCGCCTATGCCACTCTAGCGATCCATGACCAAAAAATGCTAAATCAACCGCGCACTTCACCTATTGCTATTAATGGCGGTTTGCGCATCTGCCAATTGGTTCTGGCCAAGGTCGATAAAACCCTCAGTTTAGGAGGTTATGGCGAAACAGGTGGTGTGGCTAGCTTACTGGTGTCTTTAAGTGATGCGCTAGCGCGCCAACCTAGTATTGATCAGGTGCTTACTATCGGGCTAGGCAATATTGAGGATGCCATTAGTAGCCTTAGCTCTGCTAGAAATACTTCACAACCATACCGTATTGTTGCTGCCGGAGATGACCTCCGACCAATGAACAGCACCAGTGCCTGGGAACACTTACCTGTGCTTAAACGGAGCATAAAAAGGTGCCTGGGCAATTTTGGTGCCATTGATCTGATACATCTGCGTATGTTGGATGCAGGCACCTTTGCGGCAACACAGGTAGCTAATACCTTGGCTATCCCTATTTGCTTTAGCTTCGCACCAGATCCTCAGAACA
The DNA here is from genome assembly GCA_913052465.1 of uncultured Oceanospirillaceae bacterium. Taxonomy (GTDB): domain Bacteria; phylum Pseudomonadota; class Gammaproteobacteria; order Pseudomonadales; family Balneatricaceae; genus Njordibacter. The sequence goes on along the minus strand of CAJXEN010000064.1, from coordinate 10,673 downwards.
CAATGCAATCATTACAATCTGGCGGCCACTTGACCCCCCCTGCATTTTTACACGCTGATGCTCAAAGTAACCTATGGTTCCGAGCGCGCATGCTAGAGGATATGGCCAGAAGTGTGGCTCAATTAGCGCTTTTCCCCCAGCCTAAATGTAAGCTACTACTGCAAGACATACGTAAAGACCTGCACCAACATAGCCAGTATAGCCAGCATAAGCAGCACTCAGTCACTATAGCTGAAGGTATTGACATTCAACTCATTCGTCAGGCGGCATCACAGTACAAAGCCGCTCATAGTGCTGATTCTATCTATAGCACTGACACTACTTATAGCAGTGATATAAATAATAGCAACCATATGCAGGGGGTGATTAGCGACTTAGCCAATAGCATTTGCGCCAGCCGTCGACACCTGCCTATATTATTGAGTGTTGGGCGCTTTCACCCAGTTAAAGGTATGGCACGAATCGCTGCTGCCTGGGCTGATGACCCATTGCTTTATAACACCTGCAATCTGGTATTGGTGGGAGGCAATCTAAGCCACCCCTCAGATATTGAAATCACTGTTATGGAAGCGATTGAACACTGTGTACCAGCCAACGATCATCGGCGAGCTGGCTTGATTCTGCTGGGTGGTCGCCCAAGGGCCGACATTGCGCACCTCATGGTAGCCACTATGATGGGCCGTTCACAGTATTGGGCAAGCGGTGGTATTTATGTAGATGGTGCACTCAAAGAGGAGTTTGGCCTAGCTTTGATAGAAGCACTTACCACCGGCCTGGTGGTTGTGGCGCCAAGTACTGGGGGGCCCTCCACCTATGTTGACCACAATGATACTGGTATTCTTGTGGACCCTGAACATGATCTGGGGCAAGCCATTCACCAGGGGTTTGCTCTGGTAGAGCGTTCGGGAAGAAGCCTTAAAGCCCGCAACATGGTTGAACAACACTACGCCATTGATACCATGGCAGAAAAACTAACCTCCTTGTATTTAACAGTGCGAGATAAAGCATGACATTACTAGTTATTAGCCCCGATTTTATCTCTCACTACAGCCCTTTGGCAGTAGTAGCTCGTGCTGCCAAATTGGCAGGTAAACGAGTCATTGTTGCCACCGGCGTCATTATGGCGCCTCATGTGCAAGCAGAAGGTTTTGAATGGATATTACTGCAGTTAGGTAAAGGAGCTAATAGTGGTATAGCTGATCAAAACCCTGCTATAAAGCGTTTCTTAAGCGCCACAAAAGAGGGAGCAATGGCGACCATTCGTTGCCAAGCCTTGGATAGGGAAAAAGACTTATTATGGCAACCAGAGCAAGTAGCAAAAAATATTGCACAGTTGTGTGAGCAAATAGAGCCTGATAACATTTTGGTGGACCATATTTCTTTTGGTTCTACCCTAGGGGTGTATGCCACAGGACGAAAATTCACCACCCTTATCCCTGGCCACCCTAGCCAACTGCCCGTTGGCCAGGAACGTTATGGCATTCCGGCGCAGTGGCCTTCATGCATGCAGCCTGAGCCTGCGGTACTGGCACAACAAGAGCAGATTACAGACCGAGTAACTGCTGCATTTACTAAGCGATGGAATGAAGCTTTAGCAATAATTGCGCCCACTATGGCACCTGTTAAGGACGCTTTTCGGATTCATGGAGACCTAGTGCTCTACAATAGTTCAAAGCAATATCAGGCTACTAGCCGCTCGCCAAACCTGCCCAAAAACCACCAGTTTATTGGTCCACTAATTCGTGACGAAGTACTTGCAGAGCCTTACCGGCAATGGCTTGAAGAAGCTGATGGAAGGCCTCAGGTGTATGTTGCTTTAGGCACTTTTTTGTCACACCGCGCAGACGTTTTGGGCAATATATCAGACGCACTTCAACAGGCTGGGGCGCGCGTGGCTATGGCCATTGGAGCAACCCCTATAGCGGAGTTTGAGCCCTTGCCAAAGGACTGGCTCATTGAACCCAGCTTACCGCAGGTAGGATTGTTACGTGGATGCGACATCATCATACATCACGGTGGTAATAATAGTGTTCAAGAGGCCTTGGGTTTGGGTGTACGGCAAATTATAATGCCTTTTTCTACAGATCAGTTTGCTAACGCCGCAGATCTAGAGCGCACCGGGCATGCCAGTGTGGTGTCACCCAACCATATTTGTATTGCTACATTAGCCCAACTGATCAAAAGCACTATGGCGCTGCCTAAACCAGAAAAACTTATGCCACTAAACCCTAAACTCTTGGCAAGCACTTTGACTGGGCATAAGCACTAATTTTAACCCAAGCACTACTTTAAATGAGCAGGGCTAGTTTTCATTGCGGGCAATATAACGATCGCGTATTAAACGTAACCGAACACCCCAGCTTAAAATGGGCTGCAGGGGTAATGGGCTAGGTTTTGGGCGCGCTTGGATCATAGCGATGGTATCGGTCATTTGACCACTGGCCATATAGGCCATCTGCTCGCCAAATAAGGTAGCCAAACCAATGCCACCACCGTTGTAACAGCCAGCCACTAGAAGTTTGGATTCTAACCGATCAAACACTTGAGCATTATTGCCACTGATGCAGGTGATACCAGACCAACAGCTATCAAACAAATCATCCCCCAACTGAGGAAAGCGGCGCTTTAAACCCTTTAAATGCTTTACTTTGCGCTGCAACAGATGATCAGCTGACATGTTCATACTAGGCCAAACTTCAGCAGTATTGCGCACCATAATGCGCTTATCATGTGTTAACCGCACGGTGGCGCCCATGGCTTGTGCAGACAACAAACCCCATGCCTTAGGGCTACCCATGGCCTGGTATTCGGTATCAGTTAACGGCCTGGTCATACTGGCAGATAGCGTGAGTGGAAACGCGCGCTGACGTTTTAATCCAGCGCTGGCCATAAAACCATTCACTGCCATCAATAATTGTGGAGTTTTAACCTGACCCATCGGTGTGGATACTAAAAAATCTGCACCCTGCTTACGCGATGTTAAAACTGGGCTGTTTTCATATAAGGTAACATTGGCAGGCAAGATATCAATATAAGCGCGAGCAAGCTTAGCAGGCTGCAGCATAATGCCACCGGCCGTCCATAATGCTTGAGTATAATAGTCAGTACCTAGACGTTGACTAAGCTCAGCACCCCCAAGCAAACTGTGCTCTAACTCTAGCTCTTGCAACAACTCACTAAAGCGCTGTAATTTAGCCTCGTGCGCTGGCACTGCTGTCGCATGAAATTTACCACTGGCTTCCCAATCACAATCTATTTGTTGTTCGGTAACGAGTTGAGTAACACAGTCTACACCGGCTTTATTAAAGGCATATTTTTCCCGGTATTGCTGCAGGCCTGTGTCGGACATATGGCCATCATTAAGGGTTGAATCAACCAGATACCCAGAGTTTCGAGAACTAGCCCCTTCACCAGCACGTTGAGCTTCAATAATAATAATTTTAGCGTTGGGGTTAAGTTCTGCAAATTTTCTAGCTGCCGACAAGCCAGTGTAGCCAGCACCAACAATCACAAAATCTGCCGCATGCTCACCATGTAGACTGGCATTGGCTTGACGCGAAGATAGCGCTTGGGTCCAACCACAGGTTTGATCATTAATAGGTAATGGTGCGAACACCTTACGTTCCATTTGATTCATTCCTTAGAAGACTCAAGCTGCCGCATATACTCTGCAGGGTCGATGGCGATGCCTAATGAACGCTTTTCGATGTAGAAACCTTTTTTAGATTCGCGGCAACGAAAACACACATAAGCTCCCACCTCAAACTCAAGGGTTTTGCTAGCAGAGAAATAGGCATATTCTTGTTCGGCAATCACAAGGGTGTGAATGTAGTATTCTGGCATCCCTAACCATTCGACATGGGGACCATCGGTAGCAACAGATTGAAGATAACCGCGGCCTTGAATGGCTTTAGCTTTGACGTAGGGCTTGCGAGCCATATATTTTCCTAAACGAGACGATTACACTAACGCTATTGTATCTAGCTTAAACCTTGGCGTCAGCCAAAATACCACGAATATGTCATCTAATCATGCCCACTCTCAATAACCCACAGCACTTTGAAGTGACGCCTATAGGCTTCATTCATTCATGTTTTAAGGAAAAGTTTGCCACTCCTCGCCAACCTGGCCTTGTGCCTGCAGCTTTCGCGCAAGTGCAATTATACCCACCTTACAATCAAGCTGATGCCGTGGCTGGGCTTGAGGAGTTTTCTCATATTTGGCTAACGTTTGTATTTCATCAAACAGCGCAGCAAGGGTGGAAACCCAAAGTGCGGCCACCAAGGCTAGGTGGTAATAAAAAGCTTGGCGTATTTGCCACCCGATCTACCTTTAGGCCCAACCCTTTGGGGTTGTCATTAGTAAAGCTTGAATCCATTGATACTAGCAACGGTGTTATCCTGCATGTGAGTGGTGCCGACTTAATAGATCAAACGCCCATTTTAGACATTAAACCTTACTTGCCTTGGGTAGAAGCTATAGCAGATGCCAAAAGTGGCTTCGCAAGTAGCGACCAAGTACTGCAACTGCCGATCCAGTACAGTGAGCAAGCCCAGCAGTTTTTAGCCACCAGACCAGAACTGTTTGAGCTTATTGAACAGGTATTATTACATGACCCTAGGCCTGCATATCAGCAAGACCCAGAGCGCATTTATGGCTGCAAAATTACTGATATTAACTTGCGTTGGCAAGTGGGTTGGCAGCACATAGATGTGCTTGAAATTAGCCAATAATATGACTTAGCTATGCTAATATGTCACCAGCACAAGATAAAAATTATCACTTATGACTCCTGAACAACTCATCGCTTTAGATCAACAACACGTTTGGCACCCGTATGCCTCTATGGATAATCCACCACCAGCCTACCCTGTGGTTAGTGCCAGCGGCGTAAGGCTCACCTTAGCCGATGGCCGCGAGTTAATCGATGGCATGGCCTCTTGGTGGTGCGCGGTGCATGGTTACAACCACCCCCACCTCAACGAGGCCATGCACCGTCAAATCGCAGACATGCCCCATGTGATGTTTGGGGGTATTACTCACGCTCCTGCCGTAACCTTGGCTAAGCGATTAGTGGATCTTACCCCTGCTGGTTTGGATAAAGTATTTTTTGCAGATTCCGGCTCTGTGGCTGTAGAAGTAGCCCTAAAAATGGCTCTGCAATACTGGCATTCCAAGGCTCAACCCAACAAAAACCGTATGCTCACCATACGTAACGGCTACCATGGCGATACTTTTGGTGCCATGGCGGTATGTGACCCTATTAATGGCATGCACTCGTTATTTGCCAGTGTATTACCACAGCATCATTTTGTTGATGCTCCACCTATGGGTTTTGATCGAGTGATGCAAGAGGGTGACCTAGCACAACTTGAAGATAAAATGCGCGAGCACCAACATGGCATTGCCGCGTTAATCTTAGAGCCTATTGTGCAAGGTGCTGGTGGTATGCGTTTTTATAGCCCACAGTGGCTAAAGGGTGCAGCTAAGCTATGTAAACAATATAACATTTTGTTAATTGCCGACGAAATAGCCACCGGCTTTGGCAGAAGTGGTGCTCTGTTCGCCTGCGATCATGCCCAAGTTAAACCTGACATCATGTGCCTAGGCAAAGCTATTACTGGCGGTACTATGAGTTTTGCGGCAACCTTAACCACTAGCGAAATTGCCACCAGTATTTCTCGGGGCGAAGCCAGTTGCTTTATGCATGGGCCAACCTTTATGGCCAACCCTTTAGCTTGTGCGGTGGCCAATGCTAGTTTAGATTTACTAGAGCAAAGTGATTGGAAAAGCCAAGTAGCTGGCATCAACAAGGGCCTTAACAACTTACTACAACCCGCCAAAGCCTTGGCTTATGTTGAAGACGTGCGCGTATTAGGCGCCATTGGGGTAATACAAGTGACCCAAGCAGTCGATCTTGGCATCATTCAAAAAATGTTTGTAGCAGAAGGCGTATGGGTGAGGCCTTTTGGCAAGTTGGTTTACGTAATGCCCCCCTACATAACCAGCCCACAAGACTTAGCGTTACTGTGCCAAGGTATGTTACGCGCATTAAAACGATATTTTTATCAACTAGATCAAGCTAGCCAACCTAGTGCGCTTAAGTAAGGCTGAGTAAAAACAATGTCACAAACTAGAATAGACCCCCACTTTGATGTGCTATTTAGCTGCAACCTGCAGGTAAGAGTGGCTGATTTAAACTACGGCAACCACCTAGGTAATGATCGCGTTTTGAGCTATTTCCACGAACTTAGAGTGTTATGGCTTAGTCACTATAACCTCAGCGAGCAAGACGTAGGTGGTTGTGGCCTTATTATGACCAGCGCTAAAGTAGCGTACCTTAACCAAGCACACTTGCATCAGTTGCTTACCTTAACACTAGGCGTACGAGAAGTAGGCAAAGCTCGATTTACATTAGTGTATAAGCTCATAAACGACCAAACTAACCATGTTGTCGCCTTAGGTGAAACCAACATGAGCTGCTTTGACTACGTCTGCCAAAAGCCTGCTAGAGCGCCCCAACAGCTGTTAAATATTCTCACTTAATCCACCTACCCGCTTACCTTCAACCTAACAAAGGCATCACACCAGTCACTGTAAAAGCTTCTACCGCACTAACGAAAGGACTAACTAATAAAAAGTGGCGGTGGAGAAGGTGAGAGCATGAGTGACGGTGACCAATAGACCAACTACCACCATCGAATTACCAAGTTATTGGTCAAGGCATACATTAAAAGATATTTTTGGCAGCGTATTAGTCAGGGTTTAAACTTCACCCATTTTTAAGAATACCAACACGACATTTCAAACGCAGAGGCGTTGCTAGAAAAACAGCAACGCTGCCCGCCACCGTGCTTTAGCTTAGTTGCTCAAAAATTGGTTTAGTCAAAGGATACTAATCAAAGTATGCATAGCAATATGTGATGGGTTCTAACCCAAAGCGCTGAGCTTCACACAGTTGGCATTCACTATTAGCCGAGACACGGGTGTAGTTTTCACATTCGAAACATAAGGCTTTATCCACCGCTTGCCACTGCAAGCCTGGAAACTCTTGCCAGTGTTTACCTAACGTTAAGATCTCATGGCCTTTAAGCAAGTCACCCGGGTGGTAGCGGCCTACAATAATCTTAATACGCTGCTCTACTGCCCGTTTGCGTCTTTGATTTTCTACTTGCTGCTGATCAGGGGCCATGTGCCTGGCCAGAATACTCATGGTATCAGCCATACCTTGTTGCTGCTGGCTATAGTGCTTGAGGGCGTGTTCAAGCTGAGCATTACGCCCAAGTGGAATAATATAGGCTAATAAGCTTGGGTCCCAATGACCACCCGCCAAGTGCAATGATTCCATTAAGTCGATGTTGTGATCACCATATAACCGTAAGTCATTGGCGGTAGTAATCAATTCATAGCCGATGGGCAATTGGCTTAGCAACGAGTTACTAATACCTCTATCCACTTGTGTTTCTTCATCATTAAACCAGTCACTCATCGCTTCACCTATGCAGGTTATACTGTAACGGTTATTCCATATCGTCATAGCCATCATAGCTATGAACAAGGTCTTCAAAACGGGTGTATTTACCGATAAAAGCTAGGCGTGAGGTACCTATAGGGCCGTTACGCTGTTTACCAATGATAATTTCGGCCTTGCCTTGATCTTCACTGTCTTCGTTATACACTTCATCACGGTAGATGAACATGATGAGGTCGGCATCTTGCTCGATGGCGCCAGATTCACGTAAGTCTGAGTTTACAGGCCGCTTGTTGGGGCGGTTTTCCAAACTACGGTTAAGCTGAGAAAGGGCGATAACTGGACATTTTAATTCCTTTGCTAAGGCTTTCAATGAACGTGAAATTTCAGAAATTTCTGCGGTACGGCCTTCAGTGTGGCCTTTAATCTGCATCAACTGAAGGTAGTCGATCATGATCATACCAACGCTACCATGTTCACGGGCAATACGCCTGGCCCTAGTGCGCATTTCAGTTGAGCTTAAGCCTGCACTGTCATCAATATATAATGGTTTGTCTTTGAGTAAATTTACTGCACCAGTAAGCTTAGGCCAATCATCTTGCTCTAATTTACCCGTACGCATTCGGGTAGCATCAATTCGGCCAAGAGAGGCCAACATACGCATCATCAACTGCTCAGCTGGCATTTCCATACTGAATACCAGTATGGGCTCGTCACCAATGATCGCCGCATTTTCAACAATGTTCATGGCAAAGCTGGTTTTACCCATTGATGGTCGGCCCGCCACAATAATTAGATCAGATTTTTGTAGGCCTGCCGTTTTGGAATCTAAGTCGGTGAAGCCAGTACTAATTCCTGTAATGGCACTGTCAGAGCGAAACAGGAGATCAATGCGTTCCACTGCGCCTTTAAGAATAGGGTTAACGTACTGCGGGCCACCTTCTTTTGGTCGTGCTTCCGCAATTTCAAACACTTTGCGCTCTGCTTCGTCCAACACATCATCAGAAGAGCGGCCTTCTGTGTGGAATGCCGAATCAGCGATGTCGTTTGCTACCGTAATAAGCTGACGTAATATGGCCCTTTCACGTACGATATTGGCGTATGCAGTAATGTTTGAGGCGCTGGGAGTATTTTTAGCTAGCTCACCTAGGTAACTTAGACCACCCGCATTAGCTAACTCATCTATACGACTTAATTCTTCTGACAGAGTAATAACATCTATCGGTCGAGAATCACCCACCAGTTTAGTCATTACACGGAAGATGAGTCGGTGATCTTGGCGATAAAAATCAACCTCTGCCACCGCCTCAGAAACTCGGTCCCATGCCATTTCATCCAACATCAAACCACCCAGCACAGACTGCTCTGCCTCTAGCGACTGAGGAGGCACCTTGAGTGCATCAAGTTGGGGATCGGTCTTAAGTAAATGTGAAGCTGGTTGCATGACAAGGTCGATTTTATAAGATGAATTCCTGCCTATGATAACCTTTACCACAGGCACAAAAAAGCCCCTTTGAAGGGGCTTTTTAACATTGCTTTACTACACCAGTGATGACAATGGCGAAGAGTTAAACCTCGTCAATGGCAAGTGCTCAGCTCTACTCAGCAATAAGCGCTACAGTGACTTCGATAGTGATATCACTGTGAAGTTGGATAGCAACGGCAGTTTCGCCTAAAGCGCGCAGAGCACCTTCAGGTAGACGTATTTCAGTCTTGTCAACGGCATGGCCAGCTTCTACTATGGCAGCAGCTATTTCGTTAGTACCGATAGAACCGAACAACTTACCTTCCTCACCAGCGTTAGCAGCGATGGTTACAGTTAGTTCGCCAATCGCATCTGCACGAGCTTGGGCAGCAGCTAGCTTTTCAGCGGCAGCAGCTTCAAGGTCTGAGCGACGTGCTTCAAAAGCTTCAATGTTAGCTTTGTTAGCAGGTACAGCTTTGCCAGTTGGGATTAGGAAGTTACGGCCGTATCCAGCTTTAACTGAAACGGTGTCGCCAAGTGAGCCTAACTTACCAACTTTTTCAAGAAGAATTACATTCATGTTTAAATCCTTAATTTGCTCAACATGTATACACGAAGAGTCTAATTCTATTTTTTCGCCCTAACTGGCAAACGTTGTCGCAATTTGAACACACTGTCCAAAGTGGCCAATATTGCCAGCAGAGTAAAGACCACTGCGCTCGATAGTAACAACCCTAAATAGGTCGCAATCAACCAAGCTCGGCCTAATTTTAATTGCTCAACCAAACCATGCACTAGTGCTAGGCCTGCGAAAAGTAATGGTATTGATAATACAAACAACCACTGTGTCATGTCGGCAATACTACTCAAACCAAATACAGCTAAAGCTAGTGTTCCCGTAAGCCATAAAGGCAAACACAATTGATGAAATTCAGTTTGAAAACCACCTGGGTTATACAACACCGACTGCCACCAACGTGCCAACACTAAACAGCCTAGTAATATGGCCATGTGCACGGCACCTAATACACCCTCCATGAGGGCTTGTAGTAGCTGCTTATCAACATTTTCTGGTAAATTTTGCTGTGCTTCTAGCTGAATGCCAGCTTCAGCAAAAGCTGCCATTACATCGTGCAAATAGCTCGCCAAAATAGGCATTGATACTACTGCAACTAAAAGGCTAGCAACCAACACAGCAGCCCAGTTTGCACTGTAGCGCAGAACGCTAGCCAAACCTGCCACACCTATTAAGGTTAGAGCAGGTGTTGGATCACCATTACTCCACCAAGCTATGGCAGGTAATAGGCTCCACATAAAAACACTGGCACCTGCTTGATGACCTTTTCGCAAGATTACCAATGCCACGGTAGCCGCGCTTATCCAAAACAACACAGGGATAATGGCAAACAATACGGCAATCATAGTTGCTTGTTTGTTGCCACGCATGGCGTATTGAGCTAGTCCGCGCATAACTATTACGACTTACTGGTGAGCGTCAGTGTATGGCAACAATGCAACGTAACGAGCGCGCTTAATAGCAGTAGAAAGCTGACGCTGGTAGCGGGCTTTAGTACCGGTAATACGGCTAGGTACAATCTTGCCAGTTTCAGATACGTAGCCTTTTAAAACTTCAATATCTTTATAGTCGATTTGAACAACGCCTTCGGCGGTGAAACGACAGTACTTACGACGACGAAAAAAACGTGCCATGTCAATATCTCCAGTTAATTATTCAGC
>CAJXEN010000063.1 GCA_913052465.1 uncultured Oceanospirillaceae bacterium | reverse complement strand
TCAATAAATACTTGGGGGCAGGTAAGGTAGGTGATATCAGCAATGTGTGGCCTGATTTAGAGCAAGTAGTAGAGTGGATTAAGCTGGCTGGAGGTGTCGCAGTGTTGGCTCACCCTAGTCGGTATAAAATGACCCGGACTAAGCGCCGGCGCCTAATGGCTGATTTTTCAGACGCAGGTGGCCAAGCCATTGAAGTGTGTGCGGGTAATCAAGTTCCTGGGGTAGCTGAAGAAATGGCTAATATATGTGATGAATTTGGCTTTTATGCCTCAGTAGGTAGTGACTTCCATAACCCAGATTATAAATGGGTTAAGCTGGGTCAGTATCCTAAACTGCCAAAAACCTGCCGACCTGTTTGGGAGCTATTTTAAGGTGGGAGTCCGAGTAGATGGTAAAGAGTATGTAATGCCTGTGGATCTTTATATTCCTCCCCATGCGTTAGAGGTTATTTTAGAAACCACTTTTGAGGGACCACTAGATTTATTACTCTATTTAATTCGCCGACATAATTTAGACATAATTAATATTAATGTGGCTGAAATTACCTGCCAATATATCTCATATATTGAGTTGATAGGGTCTCATCGATTTGAGTTGGCAGGAGAGTATTTAGTAATGGCAGCGACCTTGGCAGAAATAAAAAGTCGTAGTTTACTTCCACGTATGCAAACCTTGGATGATGAAGAGGAAGACCCAAGGGTACGGCTAATAAAACAATTACGCGAATATGAGCGTTTTAAAAACATTGCAGAAACAGTAGATGATCTGCCTCGTATGGGTAGAGATGTTTTTTCTGTGTGCATGGATATGCCTGATATTAAACAGGTTCGCCCACAACCCTCTATGCAAATGTCGGAGTTAGTTGCAGCTTATGGCGAAGTTCTAAAGCGTGCAGACATGTATGAACATCACATGATAGCCAGTGAGCGTCTTTCTACACGAGAGTGTATGTCCAATTTAATGGCTCAATTGCAAGAATATCAACAGATGTCATTTGATCAACTATTTGACTTGTCGCAGGGGCGTATGGGTATTGTAGTTACGTTTTTGGCAATGATGGAGTTAGTTAAGGAGAGGTTAATTAAATTAGTACAGGTTCAAGAATATGGGCCAATTCACGTCAGTTTAGGTAGCGAACAAGACTCTCTAAATCAGGAGCTTGCCCAATGATTGCGGAGCTTGCTCCTGTTTTGGAAGCTCTATTGTTGGCTGCAGACAAACCTTTAAGTGTTGAGCGCTTATGTCAAATATTCGATGAGCATGATGGTGTTGATAATAAACGGATTAGAAAAACCCTCAGACACTTACAAGAAATTTTTTCTGGACGTGGTTTTCAATTAGTTGAAGTGGCTTCTGGTTTCCGTTTTCAAGTTCACCAAGATTATGCTTTTTGGGTGGCGCGCTTATGGCAAGAAAAGCCTCAAAAGTATTCCAGAGCATTGCTTGAAACTCTCTCCATTATTGCCTATCAGCAACCAATTACCCGGGGAGAAATAGAGGCCATACGTGGAGTAGGGGTCAGTTCTTCTATTATTCACACTATGTTAGATCGATGCTGGATAAAGGGCGTGGGGCACAAAGAGATGCCTGGTCGCCCTGAGTTATTTGCCACCACTAAGGAATTTTTGGATCACTTTAATTTAAAACAACTTAGTGATTTACCTCCGCTGGATGATTTGCCCCTGCGGAATGATGTCGCTGTGGCTCCAGCCAAACTAAAGTAATCGCTTATGCAACTGCAAAAACAAGAAATCGAGGTCGTGACGGCGCCAATACATTAAGTTATAATACTTGCTCACATAAACTGTATTGATGGGACTATCATGACAGATCAAAACTTTTCCCCTGGGGAACTCTCTGAGATCGTTGAACAAAAAGTCAACGACGAAAAAGTTCAAAAAGTACTTGCCCGAGCGGGTGTAGGTTCACGCCGAGAGATGGAGCGTTGGATTGCCGCAGGAAGAGTAACTATTAACAAAGAAAAGGCCCAATTAGGTGATCGTGTTACTTGGCGTGATCACATTTCTGTGGATGGCAAACAGGTAGACCTAGTGTCGCCCAATAACGTTGAGCGTCGTGTGCTTATTTATAATAAGCCTGAAGGTGAAATTGTTACTCGCTCTGATCCAGAAAATCGCTCTACTGTATTTGACAAGTTGCCACGCCTAAAAGGTGAACGCTGGATTGCAGTAGGTCGCCTAGACATCAACACCTCAGGTTTATTATTATTCACCACTGATGGTGAATTGGCCAACGCATTAATGCATCCATCGACCACCATTGAGCGTGAATATGCCGTGCGAGTTATGGGTCACGTTACCATGGATCAAGTCAATGCAATGCACAAAGGGGTGCTGTTAGACGATGGTATGGCTCGTTTTAACGACATTCAAGAATTTGGTGGTGAAGGGATTAACCGCTGGTATCATGTGGTTATCATGGAAGGCCGCAACCGCGAAGTGCGTCGTTTGTGGGAGTCTCAAGGTTTGAGAGTTAACCGCTTAAAACGTGTGCGTTACGGTAACGTATTTATGCAACCTCAGCTTAAAGCTGGCATGTGGATGGAAATGCCACAGGCAGAAATCAACTCACTCTCTCAGTTTGTAGGCATGCGCCCCAAGAAAGTGAAGCGCCGTTTGCCTAAGGAGCAGGAGAGTTTTGATCGCCAGCAGAACCGTCAACGTACTCGTCGTCATGTTTAAACTTAGCTAACAGAGTTACCAACAGGCCTAGTTAATGACACTCTGTTTAATTATCTCGGCTTGTGTTTCCAACCATCATCATTTGTGAACCCCTACCAGGCTATTTTCTTTGCCCAAGCTAATTGGTTATCTATTATTAACCAATTAGCTGTGCAGTTGAGCTCATATTATTTTAGTGTCGCTACCTTTAACTACCATTTCATCTTGAGATTTTTGTCCAGTTACGTTTATTGGGTCTAGATGAATAATAACGTCAGCATAGGGGAACACTTCCATAATACGCTGCTCCAGAGCATCAGCTACACTGTGGGCATGCATTAAAAGCATGTCCTCTTGAAGATCTAAATGTAATTGAATGAATTGCATGTGGCCAGATTTTCTACTGCGCAAGTCATGCATGCCTAAAACAAGAGGCTGCGTCAGGGCTAATTGAGTAATAATATCCCTTTGTTCATCACTTAACTCATGGTCTAACAAAAGGTGAAAAGCAGTTTTTGCAATACCCCATGTGCTGTAAACTACGTATGCACTAATACCCAATGCTAGGTATGGATCAGCTCCGTAATAGCCGTAGGCTGCTAAAAAAAGGGCGATGATGACGCCAACATTCATGAGTAAATCTGACACGTAATGTAGTGAGTCAGCCTTGATAGCGGTAGATTGAGTGCGTTTTACTACGTGCCGTTGCAGTATTATCAAGGCGCCTGTAATAATCATACTTACTACCATGACACTAATGCCGAGTGAGGTGTTTTCAACCACCACCGGGTTCCATAAGCGACCCACAGTTTGTGACAGTAATAACCCGATAGAACCTAGAATCAATAAAGCTTGGGCAAGTCCTGCAAGAGCTTCTGCCTTACCGTGGCCAAACCGATGTTCTTTATCTGCTGGCGCCATAGCGTAGCGTACTGCGAAAAAGTTAATTAACGAAGCTGCGCTATCCATGATGGAATCAATCAATGAGGCAAGCAAACTTACGCTTTGGGTTTGGTCCCAGGCCCAAGTTTTTATAACAATTAAACTAAAGGCAACCAATACTGAGGCCCAAGTCGCAAGTTTGATGAGCTGGCTGTATGTCATTACTAAAGTATAGCCTAAAAAAGTTTAGCCTTGTGTAAACTTTATTAAGCTTGGGTCAAGCTTGATCAGCATGAGTGCCTAAAAAAACCTCGTTTAGTAGTGTGTTTTGATCTTTGACAAATTCAGTTTTGTCTGTGGGTGAATTATTTATACTGCATTAGCTTCTTCATTGGCACGGTTGTGCCAGCGGATGTGCAGCATGGTGCTGGTGTAAAGTAGGGTGATAAGCAACGCACCTAAAGCTCCGTTTATGGGCACATACATTACTTCGATAGTGAAGTAGATCAGCAAGACAAAACACAACCATGCTAATTGGCGTAAGTGTTGCTTATACATGGCTAGTGCAAAACCTAGTAAAGGGAAGCACTTAATGCCAATAATAACGACGCTTCCAATTTCTGCATAGGGGTGCGACAAGGTACTAATGATAAAGTAGGCTATTAGCGCTAAATAGGCTAATACATTAATGGCGCGAGAGTATTTACGTTTTTGTTGATACTGCATCACAAAATCTCCAAAACAGATTCAGGTGGGCGGCCAATACGAGCTTGGCCTTGATTAATGGCAATAGGCCTTTCGATTAACCTAGGGTGGTTAACCATTGCGTTAATGAGTTCAGATTGAGTTAGGTGAGTTTTAGCCAGCTGCTCCAGCTTATAAACCTCTTCACCTTTGCGCATAAGGAGGCGAGCATCGTCCATACCCAGCATAGATAGTAATTGCGTAAGCTCATGGGTACTTGGAACCTGTTCTAAGTACAAACGGATGTTTGGAGTAACGCCATGAGCTTCTAATAAAGCTAAGGTAGCACGGGATTTAGAGCATCGCGGGTTATGATATAAAGTAACACTCATCATTAACGGCCTAGCTTAGCCTTTATAAAGTCCAAAGCTCCTTCCAAGGGCATATCTTCATTAGCTTCAGCTCTACGATTACGGTACTCCAGCGCGCCGCTGTCTAAACCACGATCTCCAATCACCACGCGATGAGGCAGGCCGATAAGTTCGGCATCTGCAAACTTCACCCCAGGGCGCATGGCGCGGTCATCCATAATGACGTCGATACCAGCAGCCTTAAGTTCGCTGTATAGTTTGTCTGTTGCTGCGCGGACAGCTTCTGACTTTTCATAATTTAGTGGGATAAGAGCCAATTCAAAAGGTGCAAGGGCTAGGGGCCACATAATACCTTTATCATCATAATTCTGTTCAATGCAGGCTGCTATTACGCGTGTGATACCGATGCCATAACAACCCATTTGCATGAACTGGGGTTTACCATTTTCGTTCAGCACTGTGGCACTCATGGCGCGGGAGTATTCATCACCTAATTGGAAAATGTGGCCGACTTCAATACCACGTTTTATTTCAATTTCACCGTTACCACATGGGCTAGGGTCGCCTTCGACCACGTTGCGAATATCTGCAACATCGCTATAGTCACAATCACGCTGCCAGTTTAGGTTAGTAAGGTGATAGCCCGCATCATTGGCGCCTGCGGTAAAGTCACTCATTACTGTGGCTGCGCGGTCTGCAATCACGGTAATGGTTAAACCCACGGGACCAATGGACCCAGGGGTGGTGTTTAACTCATCTATAATGCGTTGCTCAGGAGCCATCGTGAGTGGCTGCGCAATAAGAGCATGTTTCTCAGCCTTGACTTCATTCATGTTGTGATCGCCACGTAAAACTAAGGCCACCAAAGGGTGGTGGCCTTCTTCGTTGGCAACACCAAGAACTACTAGCGTTTTAAGGCTTTGGGTTTTATCCAAACCCAAAAACTCACAAACACTATCTATGGTTTTTTGATCTGGCGTATGAACTTTTTCCATTGACTTACTAGGGGCTAGGCGCGGCGCCTCTGGCAATACTGCCTCGGCTGTTTCTACGTTGGCTGCAAAACTACTGTTGGGGCTGTTACTAAAGGCAATGTCGTCTTCGCCTGATTGCGCCAGCACATGAAATTCTTGTGAGGTATTGCCACCAATACTGCCAGAATCGGCACGTACAGCACGAAAATCTAACCCTAAGCGAGTGAAAATGTTTGCGTAGGCCGTATGCATAGCATCATAGGTTTGTTGCAATGACTCCTGACCTAAATGGAAAGAGTAAGCGTCTTTCATGATAAATTCACGAGAGCGCATAACGCCAAAACGTGGGCGAACTTCATCACGGAACTTAGTCTGAATTTGGTAAAAGTTCATCGGCAAGCTTTTATAGCTCCGAACTTCCTTGCGCATCATGTCCGTAATCACTTCTTCATGGGTAGGGCCAACACAAAAATCGCGTTGGTGACGGTCTTTTAGGCGAAGCAGTTCTGGCCCATATTTCTGCCACCTGCCAGATTCTTGCCAAAGCTCTGCAGGCTGTATCGCAGGCATTAATAATTCCTGGGCACCAGCTGCATCTAGCTCTTCTCGCACAATGCGCTCCACTTTACGGATGCTACGCAGGCCCATTGGTAACCAGGTGTATAGACCCGAAGCTAGGCGGCGAATTAGGCCGGCACGAAGCATGAGTTGATGACTGATGACCTCTGCATCTGCAGGGGTTTCTTTTTGGGTGGCAATTAAAAACTGGCTGGCGCGCATGGGTTAGTTGGATCCGATAAAAACTAAATATAAAGTGCTATTGTATGTTGCCATGGCCGTGGGATAAATGGCTTTGACTGTTAAATTAGCATTAAATAGGTAATAGTTGTGTGAATGGTTAATAAAGGTGCACTTTTTAGTGCCTCTGGGGTCGTTGGATGAGGTATAATTTCGGGTTTTTGGATGTTCCGCTGGAGTATATTATGCCTATCTATGAATACCTCTGTCACGGGTGTGGTTTTGGTAAAGATGTATTACAAAAGTTAAGTGATGCACCGTTAACTGATTGCCCAAAATGTGGCAAGGGCCAGTATCGCAAACAAATATCTGCGGCTGGGTTTAGGCTAAAGGGCCAGGGTTGGTATGAGACAGATTTTAAAACTGGGGCCAAAAAAATCTAGCAGGAGATTCTAAAAATCCTAGTGCTGTAAAGAATTCAGATGGTGATGCAAAAAGCTCAAGTGCTCCTAGCAACCCATAGCAACAAGTCACCCATATCAAAACCATTTAAGATTTAGGAAGTAAAATTATGCGAAGCCATTATTGCGGCGAATTAACGGCCAGCGATGTTGACCAACAGATCACCCTGTGCGGTTGGGTTCATCGACGCCGTGACCACGGCGGTGTTATTTTCCTAGACCTGCGGGATCGCGAAGGCATCGTGCAGGTAGTATTTGATCCTGACCTTGAGGCTAGCTTTGCTTTAGCTGATTCTTGTCGTAATGAATTTGTAGTTCAGGTCAAAGGCTTAGTCCGTGCCCGTCCTGCAGGTACGGAGAACCCAGACATGCCAACGGGTGCGGTGGAAGTCTTAGGCCAAGAGTTTGACATTCTTAACAAATCTGAAACACCTCCATTTCAACTAGACGAACACCAGTCTGTGGGCGAAGATGTTCGCCTTAAGTACCGCTATGTAGATTTACGTCGCCCAGAAATGGCGGCTAAACTAAAGTTACGATCTAAAGTCAGCACCTTCATTCGCAACTTTTTAGATCAAAATGGGTTTTTAGACATTGAAACTCCTATTTTAACCCGTGCTACACCAGAAGGCGCGAGAGATTACTTGGTGCCTAGTCGTACCCACAAAGGACACTTTTTTGCTTTGCCTCAGTCACCACAATTGTTCAAGCAGTTATTAATGGTGGCCGGCATGGACCGTTATTATCAAATAGCTAAATGCTTTCGGGACGAAGACCTTCGCGCTGATCGTCAGCCAGAGTTCACTCAAATTGATATTGAAACTTCGTTTATGGATGAAGGTCAGATCATGGCATTGACTGAAAAAATGGTTGTAGAGCTATTTAAGAGCCAGATCAACGTGGATTTAGATGCTTTTCCTACCATGCCTTACAGTGAAGCTATGGAAACGTATGGGAGTGATAAGCCAGACTTGCGAATTCCGTTGCAGTTAGTGACTGTTAGTGATTTGATGAAAGATGTCGATTTCAAGGTTTTTTCTGGCCCTGCTAACGATGATAATGGTCGTGTAGCTGGTCTTAAAGTGCCTAACGGTGGCAGTTTAACCCGTAAACAGATCGACACTTATACCAAGTTTGTTAGCATTTACGGTGCACGCGGCTTGGCTTATATTAAAGTTAATGACGCCAGTGATTTAGAAGCAGGCCTACAGTCACCCATCGTTAAATTCTTACCGTTAGAAGTACGTGCCGCATTGCTTGAGCGTCTAGAAGCTAAAAACGGTGACTTAATTTTCTTTGGTGCAGATACCGAAAAAGTAGTGAATGAAGCTTTGGGCGCCTTGCGTTGCAAGCTAGGTGAAGATCTAGAGCTAATGACCTGTGAGTGGGCTCCTTTGTGGGTAGTTGACTTTCCAATGTTTGAAGCTACTTCTGATGGTGGTATCACAGCTATTCACCATCCATTTACTGCGCCTTCTTGCACACCGGAAGAATTGGAGGCCTCCCCATTAACTGGCCTGTCTCGCGCCTATGACATGGTCCTTAACGGTACTGAGTTAGGTGGTGGTTCTATTCGTATTCACCAGCAAGAGATGCAAACCAAAGTGTTTGAATTGTTGAATATCGGTGCCGAAGAACAGCAAGATAAGTTTGGGTTCTTATTAGATGCCTTGAAATTTGGTTGCCCTCCGCATGGTGGTTTGGCGTTTGGATTAGATCGGTTAGTAATGTTAATGACAGGTTCTAACTCCATAAGAGAAGTCATTGCCTTCCCTAAAACCCAAAGTGCTGCTTGTGCGATGACCCAGGCACCTAGTATCGTGGCGACTAAGCAGTTACGAGAATTGAATATTAAATTGCGTGAAAAAATAGCTACTGACTAACTATCAAAAACACGTTAGCATTAAGGTGTATTAACCAGATACGCACGTACCAAAGGCCGCACATTAAATTGTGGGGCCTTTTTCATAGCTGCTTTATCGATAGGAAAAAACTACTGTGATTTTGTACAGTATTTGCTAGTATTGGTGTATTAGTAAATTCACTAGAAATGCTATCTCATGGCGCTAATATTAGGTATTGACCCAGGCTCTCGCAAAACTGGCTATGGCATTATTAATGCAGTAGGGGCCACGCGGACTTATGTGGCCAGTGGTCACATAAAAATTTCTGGTGATGAATTAGCCGATCGGTTAGGGCAAATATACCGTGGCGTGGATGAGATCATTGAAACTTACATGCCACAAGAATTTGCCATTGAACAAGTGTTTATGGCCCGTAATGCTGATTCAGCCCTCAAGCTTGGTCAAGCTCGTGGTGTCGCTATGGTCGTTGCAGTTAATCATGGCCTGCCTGTTTCTGAGTATTCTGCTAGGCAGGTTAAACAAGCTGTTGTAGGCAACGGGGCAGCAGCAAAAAATCAAGTGCAAGAAATGGTAGCTCGGTTACTTAAATTACCCGGTCTACCCCAAGAAGACGCTGCCGATGCTCTAGCCATTGCTATTTGTCATGCTAATACCCATGCCAGTCTTGTGCGTTTGGCTACTAGTCGCAGCCCCGCATACTTTAAAAAACAAGCTTTACTTGATGAACTAAAAGGAAGCCGTCGTGGGCGTATTCGATAAATTCAAGACCTATACAGGCCTATTAAAATGATTGCACGTATTAGTGGCATTTTGTTGGACAAACAACCCAATCAAGTGGTTATAGATGTACAGGGCGTGGCCTATGAAATTGATGTTTCTTTTAATAGCTTTTGTCAAATGCCCGAAGAAGGTGGGGCCGCAGTATTGCATACTCACTTTGTGGTGCGAGAAGATGCCCAGCTGCTGTTTGGCTTTTTTGAGTTAGAAGAAAGAAGCCTGTTTCGTATTTTGATAAAAGTTAACGGAGTAGGTCCAAAGTTGGGTTTGGCAATCTTGTCGGGTATGGATGCCCATGCTTTTTGCCAGTGTGTGAAAAACCAAGACTCTGCCAGCTTAGTTAAGATCCCTGGTGTTGGTAAAAAAACAGCCGAACGTTTAGTTTTAGAACTAGGTGACAAGCTTTCGTCGTGGCAAAGTGTTGAAAACGTTGGTGTTAAAGCAAGTTCAGGTAATTCAACACTATTTTCTACCAGTGCTAAGTCTGAAGCGGAAAGTGCTTTGGTAACGCTGGGTTATAAACCGGTGCAGGCCACTAAAGCCGTAGCTGCTGCTATAAAATCGTCGCCAGACGGAAGTTGTGAAGACCTTATTCGCTTATCATTAAAAGGTATGATGTAAGCTTTTGTATTGCTCGGTTAAATATATGTTGCTTTGGTTGTTAAGAGAAATTAACAAATGTTAATAACGATGGATATAGCATGATAGAAGCGGATCGTTTTGGCTCACCTTTAGAAACGGTAAGTCAGTTAGGAGAAGATCATTTAGAGCGAGCTCTTAGGCCAAAGTGCTTGGAAGATTACATTGGTCAGCCTGTCGTTCAAGAACAAATGGCTATTTATATTGCAGCAGCAAAGGGTCGAGCTGAGGCGTTAGACCACACCTTAATTTATGGCCCTCCTGGTCTTGGAAAAACTACTCTTGCCCACATTATAGCCAATGAAATGGGCGGTGACTTAAAAACAACCTCTGGTCCCGTGCTAGAAAAGGCAGGTGACTTAGCGGCCATGCTAACCAACTTAGAAGCTGGTGATGTTTTGTTTATTGACGAAATTCATCGGCTCAATCCAGTAATTGAAGAAATTCTATACCCAGCCATGGAAGACTATCAGTTAGACATTATGATAGGTGAAGGTCCTGCTGCAAGGTCTATTAAACTGGATTTGCCACCCTTCACATTGGTCGGTGCAACCACGCGTGCAGGGTCCCTTACGTCTCCGTTAAGGGATCGATTTGGTATTACCCAGCGGTTGGAATATTATTCAGTAGAGGATTTGACCACCATCGTTAAACGTTCAGCATATTTGTCTGAAGTGAAACTAGAAGATGCAGGCGCAGTGCAAGTTGCTCGCAGATCTAGAGGCACACCACGCATAGCTAATAGGCTTCTCAGACGAACTCGTGACTATGCAGAAGTTAAGTTTGATGGTGTGATTAGTGATTATGTGGCAGATAAAGCGCTTGATATGCTTAATGTGGATCACCTTGGGTTTGACCATATGGACAGGTGTTTGATGTTGGCAATTATTGAAAAATTTTCTGGTGGGCCTGTAGGTATTGATAATTTGGCAGCGGCCATTAGCGAACAAAGAGAAACCATTGAAGATGTGCTGGAACCTTACTTGATCCAGCAGGGTTTTATCATGCGTACCCCTAGAGGACGAATTGTAACTGATAGAGCTTACGAACACTTTGGGCTGTTCCCAACTGAAAGGTAGCATCCAAAATTAAATAGGTACCCCAGTGTGTTGAACTTTCTGCTATGGTCTAGTTCAAAGCAAGAGCTATAGATCTAACTTGGTGTTTATAATGGTATTATTGGGCGTAAGATCAATGTTAATGCAATGGTTCATGGAAAACTAAACTTAGCATTGCTATGTTTGAATAATTATATTTTGTATCAGCTTTACATAGTGCAAGTGTAAGGCCTTTAAAAGGAATCGTCTGTGGACAATAAAATGTCAGTGCTGAGTTTGATTTTGAACGCCAGTTTTTTGGTGCAAATAGTCATGCTCTTATTGTTGATCGCCTCGGTCATGTCATGGGTGATGATTTTTCAACGTCAAAGATCCCTAAAGTTCGCCCGAAAAAATATGAAAGCGTTTGAAGCACAGTTTTGGTCAGGCATTGATTTAAGTCAATTGTTTCGTCAAGTTAGTGCAGAACCTAACCCAGATAATGGTGCAGAAAATATATTCCGAGCTGGTATTAAAGAATTCACTCGCCTAAGGCAGCAAACTGATGCTGATGGCGATGCAGTAATGGAAGGTGTCCAGCGAGCTATGCGTGTTGCTATCTCGAAGGAAGAAGAAAAACTCGAAGCCCATTTGTCATTTTTGGCAAGCGTAGGATCAACAAGTCCGTATGTGGGTTTGTTTGGTACAGTTTGGGGTATCATGAATTCCTTTAGAGGGCTTGCTAATGCTCATCAGGCCACCTTGGCTACTGTAGCTCCTGGCATATCAGAAGCATTGATTGCTACGGCTATGGGTTTGTTTGCAGCTATACCAGCAGTAATCGCCTACAACCGTTTCTCTCACTCTGTTGATTCTATATTATCCAGTTACGAGACTTTTGCAGAAGAGTTTTCGAGTATTTTACACCGTAAAGCCCACGCATCTGAGCTATAGGTCGAATTATGAGCACTATTAGACGGCCAAGGACTAAACGCCACAAACCTAACGCAGAAATTAATGTCGTGCCCTATATAGACGTCATGATGGTGCTGTTAGTTATATTTATGGTTACGGCACCGATGATGACACAAGGGGTAAATGTAGATTTACCCCAAGCTAAGTCAGACCCAGTGTCTAGTAATGAACTTTCAGAACCTCTAGTTATTTCGGTCACCAAGTCAGGTGATTACTTTTTAGAACTAGGCGAGAACAATAAACAACCTGTTACTTTAGAGCGTATTGGGGTGCAGGTTGGAAAGATTTTACAGCGTGCTCCAGATACACAGGTCTTATTGCGGGGTGATAGGGCCATTGAATACGGTCATATAGTTCGGATTATGACTGTGCTTCAGCAAGCTGGTGCGAATAGTGTTGGGTTGGTCTCGGAAAGTCCGTGAAACTAGATCATACCTATATCATGCCTTCTATATTTGCACTCATTGTGCATGTTCTTGTGGCTTTTGTTTTTATGCCAGAGTGGCAAAGTGCTAGCCAACTTACTCTACCTGTGCAGGTAAAGCAGCGTGTTGAAGCAACATTGATAGACTTAGACTCTTTATTAGCCCAGCAAAGTAAAATTAAGTCTGCTGCAAATAAGAAAGCTGCAGATAAAAAAGCAGAAAAAAATAAAGTAGCAGACAAAAAAGCTGCAG
>CAJXEN010000062.1 GCA_913052465.1 uncultured Oceanospirillaceae bacterium | reverse complement strand
TGGGCTTCTGGTAAGTAAAATAGCTTTTGCATACTCTGACCCAAGCCTTCTCCAAACCAACCACCCCGACCAAACGCAATTTGTGCCTGAGTCAATTGATATCCACTTCCAAAAGGATCTTGCCACGGGTTTAAAAAATTCATTAATCGCTGGACCCGATACTCAGCAGCAAAAATGGTTATTACCCCTAAGGCTGCTGCAGCCACAAGTACGATAGAAACATGACGTTTACGCATACCACCTAAAAAAAACATGCCCAACACAGCTCCCAACATTACCACTACCGCACCAAAGTCTGGTTCTAATAAAAATAGCACAATAAAAGCACCTAAAATAACCAAGGCTTTTGAAAACCCTGAAAAATTATTTCGCACTTCTTTTTGCTGGCGCACTAGGTAACCGGCCATGAAAGCCACAACGGCTATTTTGGCAAATTCTGAAGGCTGTAAACTCAGTGATCCAATTGGAATCCATCGGGTACTGCCGTTTACAGTTCGGCCTAATCCAGGAATCAATACAGCGACTAAAAGCAGTAACGCTAACAGTAACAAATATGGGCTCTGTTTTTGCCAAACATGCACTGGCGTTAATAGGCAAAAAAACAGGCTTACACCACCCAACACCATAAATAACAGCTGGCGCTTACTTTGATAAAAAGGATCATTAAACTTAACGGCTACTACATCCATAGAAGCCGACGTAATCATTACGTAGCCAATAAGCGCCAGTGCTAGAGCTGGCAAAAATAAAGTTAAATCTAATCTTTGACTAGTCACCAAGTGCCACTGCTGGGATAGTAAACTCATACTAAGGCCCTTACTAATGCTGCAAAATGGTCGCCTCTTTCCTCAAAACCTGAGTAGGCATCAAAGCTGGCACATGCAGGCGATAACATCACCAAATCACCACTAACAGCCAATTCATGCGCCATATTTACAGCTTCTTGCATATCTATTGCATGGCTACAAACAACCTTGCCGACCAAAGCCTGCTCAATGAGCAGCGCGTCTTCACCAATCAATAGGATGTATTTTGCGTAACGTAACAATGGCTTAACCAGGTCAGAAAAATCTGCTCCTTTGCCCACACCACCTGCGATAAGAATAATACTACCAGTTAGGTCAGGCCCTAATCCTTCCAACGCCGCTACAGTTGCCCCTACGTTGGTGCCTTTAGAATCGTTGATGTAAGTGACTCCAGCAATAGTAGCTACATGCTCACATCGATGAGGTAAACCTTTAAAGGTAGTTAGTGCATTAATCATAGCTTCCATGGGCAGTCCAACTGCCTGCCCCAGCGCCAACGCAGCAAGCGCATTGGCAACATTGTGGCGGCCAGACATTGCCATTTTCTTTACCATCATCAGGGGCCGCAAACCCTGTACTAACCATTCATCAACTCCATTTTTGCGTAAACCAAACTGTCCTACATCGGGATCACCTAAACTAAATCGTGTTTGCGTTACCGTGCTTGGTACCAGTGGATTAGTAAGTGCGTCATCACCATTAACAACAGCAGCTTTACACGCTTGGAAAACACGATGTTTTGCCTGGTGATATGCCATGAGATTGTCATACCGGTCCATATGGTCCGGGCTCAAATTGAGCACACAAGCCACGCTAGCCCCTAAGCCTGTGGTTGATTCTAACTGGAAGCTAGACAGCTCAATGACGTATAAATCTACCTGATCATTTAACAAAGAAACCGATGGATCACCAAGATTGCCGCCTACAGCAACATTTAGACCAGCCTCTTTGGCCATTTGCCCTACTAAACTAGTTACCGTGCTCTTTGCGTTAGAACCCGTAATGGCAACAATTGGCACACCTGCTGCACGAGCTGCTTTGGCAAAGACATCGATATCACTTCGTATAGGAACTCCAGCACTAGCCGCTGCAACTAAAGCAGGCTCTTGCATAGAGACACCAGGGCTTAAAATAATTTGACTGGCACTAAGGCATAAATCATGAGGGAATCCACCTAAGTGTATGGGCGTATCCGGCTGTTCTAAGGTTAGCTGATCAAGAGATGGCGGCTGTGACCGAGAATCTGCCACCTGAACTCGTTCACCTTGAAGCGCTAAATACTGAGCACAGGCTAAGCCAGTTTTTCCCAAACCAATAATAAGGCTAAAACGATCACTAACAATCAACGACATGGGCAACTATGCCTCTCAAAGGTTTAATATTTATCGTACTTTTAATCGCAGCTTAACGTAGCTTAAGGGTGGCCAAACCAATTAACACTAAGACCACAGTAATAATCCAAAAACGGACAATGATTCGCGGTTCCGGCCAGCCTTTAAGTTCAAAATGATGATGTATGGGCGCCATCCGAAACATCCTTTTGCCGGTCATTTTAAACGAAGCTACCTGTAAAATAACGGATACAGTTTCCATCACAAAGACGCCCCCCATAATAAACAGCACTAGTTCTTGTCGCACAATAACCGCCACAACGCCTAAGGCTGCCCCTAAAGCTAATGCGCCAACATCACCCATAAACACTTGGGCAGGGTAGGTGTTAAACCATAAGAACCCCATGCCAGCACCTACAATAGCAGCACAAAAAACCACCAATTCTCCTGCACCTCTGATATATGGAATATTAAGGTATTCAGAAAAAACCGAGTTTCCTGTTAAATACGCAAACACAGCCAAAGCTCCTGCTATTAAAACTGTAGGCAATATAGCCAGTCCATCCAGACCATCTGTCAAATTAACAGCGTTTGAAGTTCCCACAATGACAAGGTAGGTGAGCAATATATAGAGCACCCCAATATTAATACCAACAGTTTTGAAAAATGGCACAATAAGTTCTAATTCTTGGGGAGTTTGGGCACTGTAGTACAAGAACAAAGCCGCACCTAGACCTCCCAATGACTGCCAAAAATACTTCCACCGAGCTGGAAGTCCACGGGAGTTTTTCTCAATCACTTTGCGATAATCGTCAACCCAGCCTACGGCGCCAAATACAGCAGTTACAGCGATAGTTACCCATATATAGCGATTAGTTAAGTCGCCCCACAATAGGGCGCTAATAAGAATAGCCACTAATATGAGAGCACCTCCCATGGTAGGTGTGCCCGCCTTCACTAAATGGGTCGGAGGGCCATCTTCACGAATTGATTGGCCAATTTGTTTGACTTTTAAATGTTCGATCATATATGGACCGATAGCCAAGGCGATGAATAAGGCCGTTAACACTCCCATGATGCCGCGCATAGTAAGGTAATGAAAAACACCAAAAATACTGTAATACTGTGCTAAATAATCAGCTAACCATAACAACATGAGCTAGTTTCCACCGTTAATTAATTGCTCTACAACGTGCTCCATTTGGCTAGATCGAGACCCCTTTACCAAACAATTCATGTTAACTTTGGGCAGCTTATCAAAGCAGCTGTATAAATCAGTTTTGTTGATACAAACCTTACCGTAGTGACCTCCAGATTTCAGATAACTTTGAACAGCAATAGCCGCTAATGGACCAAAACCATAAAACTGTTCTATACCTGCTGCTGCAACTTGGGCACCAATACGCTCATGTAGCTGCAATTCCTGTTGGCCTAATTCGCCTAAGTCACCCAGCATAAAACAGCGCTGTCCATGGCATTGTTGCAGCACATCGATAGCCGCTTTTACAGACCCTGGGTTGGCATTATACGTATCGTCGATAACACAACGATTGTGACTGAGCTGATGACTTACAAGGCGTCCTTTATAGGGCCTTACGTGGCTTAAACCTGCTAGAATTTGGTCTAGGGATAATCCCAGCGCCAGGGCAGCAGCTGCAGACGCCAGAGCATTAGCAACGTTATGGTGCCCCAATAATTGTAAATCGACTTGCCGTTTCTGCTGTCCAAGATGCATCATAAAACGGCTTCCACCTGATGTACTTTGAATACTACTGGCATACACGCTGGCATTATCATTGCTTAGGCTAAAACCCCAAACACGTCTAGGTTTGGCCAACAGTTGCCATTCATGTACGTTAGGATCATCTAGGTTAAGGACCACCTGGCCCTTGTGTGATAACCCAGAAATAATTTCCCCCTTGGCTTTAACCACACCAGCCAAACCACCAAAGCCAGACAAGTGAGCTTCTTGTGCATTGTTCAAAATGGCTACATCTGCCATTACCATGCGACTGGTATAGGCAATCTCTCCAATATGGTTGGCACCAAGCTCTAGCACTCGGTAATCAACGTCGTCTTGCATACCCCAAAGCGTTAACGGTACACCAATGTCATTATTAAAATTACCGTGGGTTGCTTCAACTTGGCCAGCTTGAAACAACACTTTTTGCAGCATCTCCTTAACCGTTGTTTTTCCACTGCTGCCAGTGACTGCGACAAATTGGCCATTAAGGCTTTGGCGCTTTAGTGCCGCTAGTTGCCCTAACGCTATACGCGTATCTGGCACTACCAACAAGGGTAAGTCCGTGTCTATTACTGTACTCACCAAAGCGGCACATGCTCCTTTGCTTTGAGCTTGAGCAATAAACTCGTGACCATCAAAATTAGGCCCTACCAAAGCTACGAATAAATCGCCAGCAACTAAACTACGGGTATCATTGGACAACTGACTAAACACAGCTTCACCAATGGCATAACTACCGGGCACCTTATTGGACAATTCAACTAAACTAAAAGCAGTCATTAATTCGACCCTCCCGCTTGAGCAACCAATACTTGTTCTTGATCACTAAAGTGATGTTTATGGCCGTGAATATCTTGATACATTTCATGGCCCTTACCTGCAATGAGCACGATATCACCAGTTTTAGCACGCCCCATAGTTAAGGCAATAGCGAGACTTCGGTCACCTTCTACCACCACTTTCTCTGCACGCTTAAACCCCTTCACAATATCTGCTAAAATTTTTTTACTAGATTCAGTTCTGGGGTTGTCATTGGTAACTACGACATGGTTTGCCCAGGTTTCTGCAATACTTGCCATCTTTGCCCGCTTGTCCATATCTCGGTCCCCACCACAGCCAAATACTACCCATAACTGACCACTAGATACGTGTTCTTTAGCAGCCATTAATGCCTGTTCTAAGGCATCTGGGGTATGAGCATAATCGACAATAGCCCGTGGCCCAGTATTAAATTTCGACTGACTGCCCACTAACTGCATCCTGCCACACACTGTGGTGAGCTTGTTAATGGCTAAAATCGCTGCCGACAAGTCTATTTTGTGTAACAAAAGCACACCCAATGTAGCTAAAAGATTACTCAGGTTAAAACGGCCAATTAGTCCCACTTGCAAAAAAACTTGGCCTAGTGGCGTATTCACAACTGCCTCAATGCCATGTTCATGCTGGATCATGGAAGACACACCTAAATCTACATAATCAACTTCAGAAATTTGTGCACTGTAAGTATAAGTTTTTACTGATGGGGCTATTTCATTAAGTAAACCACGACCAAAAATATCATCAAAATTAATGACTGCGTGTTGCAAACTAGGCCATTTAAATAGTTGAGCCTTTACTGCACCATAGGCTTGCATCGTGCCATGATAATCAAGATGGTCTTGGGTTAAATTAGTAAACACTGCAGTGTTAAAACGGCAACCGTTCAAACGCCCTTGATCTAGCCCGTGGGAAGACACTTCGATTGCACAGGCTGTTGCTCCAGACTGCCCCATTCCTCCTAACTGGCCCTGAACAGTGACTGCATCTGGTGTAGTATTTGGCCCTTGCTCTAGAGTTTTGAGTAAGCCGTAGCCTAAAGTCCCTATTACTCCGCAGGTTTGACCAAGTTCTGATAGGCACTGAGCAATAAACTGACTGCAGCTAGTTTTACCATTGGTGCCAGTAATACCGATCAGTGACATGTATTGACTAGGTTCATTGTTAATGCGAGCAGCGATTGAGCCTTGCATGGCTGCCAAATTGGCTATACTGATAATGGGAATAGTGATGTTAGACACATCCATTTTCAAGACCTGTTTCGCATCAATAGCGATTGCGGCAGCTCCGTTTTCCTGTGCTTGCTTTATATAACTGAGCTGCTGCTCTGACTCTCCTGAACAGGTGATAAATAAATCACCTTGTTTTACTTGCCGGCTATCTGATGACACTCCATACACACAAACATCTGCCCACTGTCGCGCTTGACCTTGCAAAGGTATCAGTTCGTGTAAATGTTTGGTATCCACATCCAACCTCATTGTTAACCACCCAATGGCAGCAGATTATCTGGTGCCACGTTCAAAAGCCGTAAACTCTCAGCCATAATGCGAGAAAACACTGGAGCAGCAACTTCGCCACCATAATATTGCTCACCCTTGGGGTTATCGATAATCACTACGGCCACCAACCTTGGGTTAGACGCTGGAGCCATGCCAGCAAAAACTGCAGCATAGACATCGTCGGCATAACCACCATCCTTTGAAGGTTTATGTACTGTGCCAGTTTTACCTGCTACTCGATAAGAAGCTACGCCAGCACGAGTTCCCGTACCCCCTTTTTGAACCACTGTTTCTAGCATAGCAATCACTTGCTTAGCCACACGCTCCGGCATCACTCTTTGAGCCTCTGGCACCTGATCTTGTTTTAGAAGAGAAATAGGGCGTTTAAGGCCATAACTGGCAAATACTGCGTAAGCTTGAGCTAATTGAACTGGTGTTATGGCGATACCATAACCATACGCCATGGTGGCTAAGTTGATCGGATTCCACTTAGCGTAGCTAGGTAAAATGCCTGCACTTTCTCCAGGAAAACCACTGGCTGTTGCCTGACCTAAGCCGAAGTTATGAAAGGTTTCTCTTACACTATTTTCTGGTAACGACAAGGCCAGCTTAGTAACACCCACATTGCTTGATTTAGTGATGATGCCAGTAATATCTAACACACCATAATTACGGTGATCTCGTATCGTCTTGCGCTTAACCTTTATAAAACCTGGATTGGTATCAACCTTAGTTTCAGGGTCGTACTGACCACTCATCAAAGCCGCCACAACAGTAAGAGGTTTCATGGTGGAGCCAGGCTCTAACACATCTGTTAAAGCACGATTACGCAAGCTGTCTATACTCATAATTGAGCGGTTATTAGGATTGTAAGCTGGCTGATTAACCATAGCTAAAACTTCACCTGTGCTTACATCTAAAACCACAACAGAACCTGAAGATGCGTTATGCTGCTGCACTACAGCCTTGAGCTCACGATACGCCACATACTGTATGCGCAGATCAATACTTAAAACCAGATCTTGTCCAGGTTGTGCGCTAGACAATAATCGTAGGTCTTTAACAGTTCGCCCAGTGCGGTCTTTTTGTACCAGTTTAGTGCCCAACGTTCCTTGCAACCATGGCTCATACGCCAGTTCCATGCCTTCTTGGCCCTGGTCGTCAATGTTATTAAACCCCACCAAATGAGTCGTTACTTCTGCCGCAGGATAGTAGCGCTGAAAATCGCGCTCACCATGCACACCGCCCCATTTGTTACCTAATACTGTTTCGGCCTCAGCTGGATTAACACTGCGCTTAAGGTACATAAATTCTTTGTTTTTAAAGCGGGCTAAACGCTCTAAAAAATCAACTTCAGGCAAACCCAAGCTTTGAGCAACCTGTTTAGCCTGCGCTATGTCTTTACCCAACACCTGTGGATTAGCCCACAGACTAATCACCGGCGCACTAACTGCTAAGGGTTTTCCTTGGCGATCCAAAATCATACCTCGATGTGCCGGGATAGGTACTTCACGCACCATTCGAGCGTCACCTTGGCGCATTAAAAAAGAACGCTCAGTGACATTAAGATGGACTAAACGCCAAGCTACTCCAGAGGCTGCAAGCAATAAAATCAACCAAACCAAACGCATCCGCCATGGGTACTCCATGGCTTTCACGGTTGGCGCACCACAATAACGTGTTGCGCATCAGGAATGCTCATTGATAATTGTTCAGTTACCAAGGTTTCCACACGGCTGTGAGAAGCCCAAGCACTTTGCTCTAGCAGCAGCTGCCCCCACTCCACTTGCATAGCATTGCGCTCTTTTTCCAGCTGATGCAAATAATTGATATGCCCCCTAGCTTGAAAGGTGCTAAAAACAACAGATTGTGCACTCATTACTAGTAACACTAGTAGCAAAAACCCCAATAACATGGCATAACGCTCAGCATGTAGGCTTGCACGTTTTAACCACATATTGAGGTTTTGGCTTATATCTTTCATGCGATTTTTTCTGCTACTCGCATCACAGCACTGCGGCAGCGCGGGTTGATGGAAATTTCGTTGGGCGAAGGCTTCTGAGCCTTACCTAGAAGCTTTAAGCGCCGCCTCATCTGATCTTCAGTCACAGGCAGGCCCCGAGGGATATGGGAGTCACCTTTTGCGTGCTCGCGCATAAAGCGCTTTACAATGCGGTCTTCCAATGAATGAAAGCTTATCACCACCAAACGCCCCCCAGGCATTAACGTTTCAAGCGCGGCCTGTAAACCTATTTCTAAGTCTTTTAGTTCTTGATTGATGTGTATACGTATACCTTGAAAGGCACGTGTTGCAGGATTTTTACCTTTTTCCCACTTAGGGTTAGCCGCCGCAATAATGTTGGCTAATTGCTTAGTGGTGGTAATCGGCTGTTGTAGTCGATGCTCCACAACAGCTCGAGCCATTCTTCTAGAAAAACGTTCTTCTCCATAATGGTAAATTACATCAGCTATTTCTTGCGCATCTGCACGAGCCAACCATTGAGCGGCAGATTCACCAGCATCAGGATTCATGCGCATGTCTAATGGGCCATCGTGCTGAAAACTGAAGCCTCTACTGGCATCATCTACCTGGGGTGATGAGATGCCCAAATCCAACAAAACCCCATGTACCTGACCAAAACAGCTATTCTGTTCGGCAGTCTGGTCCATGTTGGCAAATGATGTTTGTTCAATAGATAAGCGCGAATCTACAGCCATCATTAATTGTGCCTGCGCAATCGCCAAAGGGTCCTTATCAAATGCATGAAGCCTACCCTTTGGGCTTAAATGCTCAAGGATTAGACTACTGTGTCCACCACGACCGAAGGTTCCATCCATATAAATGCCGTCGGCATCGTGTACTAATGACGCTACAGCTTCATCGAGTAAAACTGCTTTGTGGTTAAATTCTTGTGTCATTTTTGTTCCATTCATAACGGCAACCATTAACTGGCTATAAGGACAACTGATGCAAGAGTTCGGGTAGCTCTTCGGTGTTACTGTTGGCCTGCAAATAGGCTTCTCGGCGTGAACTCCATAAGAATTCACTCCACAATTCAATTTTTTTACCTTGACCCAAAAGAATCACTTTTTTATCCAATTGGGCATATTCTCGCAGCAGCGCTGGTAACAAAATGCGCCCATTACTATCCAGCTCAAGGTCTGTGGCATGACCAATCAACAACCGCTGAATACGCCTGGCTGCAGGGTTAAAGCTTGGTAGTTGCTCTAACTTTTTCTGAATGAGATCCCATTCAATTAATGGGTATATTAGTAGGCAAGGTTCTTCAGTATCAATAGTGACCACTAGCTGAGGATTAAGGCTGGCGTGCGCTTTACCAATCAATAGATCACGAAAGCGCACCGGCATGGCCATACGTCCCTTGATATCTATATTGATTGTTGCAGCACCACGAAACATCACTTATTTCCTAAAAATTGCCTCATCTAGGGAAAAAACACCACTTTTCCCCACTATAACCCACTTACAAGTGTAGGTAGATCATAGTTATATTGCAAGTGAAAAAGACAGGGAAAAAGAAAGCAGAAAAGAAAGTGATTTAGTGCTACCAAGGTAACAGGGTTGCAGCCTGTTACAATAGGCCTCGCAGGACCTGACTAGGGACAAGTATATGCCGAGATATAAGCTGCTTTGCAGTTTCAGTATCCCTAGCCAGAACGGCCATGACCAGTTGTTCATGCTCTCTTTGATTAACATCGAAAGCGTCGTGACCAGCATTGTACCGTAACCACAGATTACGATAGCGAGATGCCTTTTCATAAAGATCTAACCTGACTCTAAGCAACTCCTTGGAACCACACCCCATTACAATGGCATAATGAAACTGCTGATGTAACTGCTCCCAGGCTTGCAGGTCTGCATCCGCATGCAACAGGCCCGCATTCGAATGAAGCCGATAGGCTGCGGCCACAATGCCAGCTTCCCAAGCCTCATCACCGCGCTCAATGGCTAACTCTACACACAAAGACTCAATTTGTGCCCGCGTGTCATAAATATCGATCAATTCTGCCTGTGTTACAGGACAGACACGATAACCACGCTGATCTTGAACTTGTACTAACTGCATTACCACCAGCTGCGACAACGCCTCACGCAACGGATTCACACCCACTTGATAACGCTCTTTTAAAGCGCTCATTTTGAGCTTATGGCCGGCGCTAAAAAAGCCCGTCAAAATATCTTGCTTCAAATGGAGCAGCACTTTGGCAGCAGAATTTTCTTGAGGCATGGGCTAAATCAATATATTTGACATTAATGTCGATATTTTAAACCTTAAAGGCCACCAATATCAATCCAACCCTAAGCGGTGACCCTCATCTTTTAACCACTGTTTTGCATCTTGATAATTTGGCAATACTCGCCTCACTTGTGTCCAAAACTGAGGCCCATGATGCATATGTAATAAATGGCACAGTTCGTGTACCACAACGCTATCGATCACCTCACTAGGAGCCATCATCAGCTTCCAGTTAAACTGCACTTGGCCACGATTATTACAACTACCCCAACGGGCTCGATAGGTTTTAATCTCAATAGACTCAGGCCAAGCACCCACCAAGGGTGCAAAATAGCTCACTCGCTGTTCGATATGCGCCTGCGCTTGCAGCTTATACCAGCGTACAAGAGCATTACGCACCCAATCAGGCTTAGCCTCAGGAACTCTAACCACAAGCTCAGAGACACCTCTAAGCCCAGTATTAAATGGGCCCAGACACACCCGCAAAACTAATTCTTGATCCATAAAGGTCAACGTTTCACCATCAACATAATGGCGCTCTGTCTGGGGTTGTAACTGATCTTGCGCATTGAGCTTAGCCAATATCCAAGTACTTTTAGACGCTAACAAAAGGCGAATTTCATCCTTCGGGATGGTTTTTGGTGCCAATACTACCACCTGCCCCAATGACAACTTAAAACCTACACTGCCCTTACGGCGAGTGCGTTTTATAACAGCCACAAAACCGTTCATAGCTAATATTTCTGCCGACTGTGAAACCATAAAAGCTTACCAGTAGCCCAAATGAAGAATAGAGAGATCTTGTTGATCTAACTTATCCCATAGCAAGTCTTTCAACTGTGGTGGAAAAACGTCCACTTGCGCAAGCTCCTGCTTAGTAAACCAACGCGCTTGAGAAATGTATCTTGCCTCCGCACCCGCACCCGCACCCGCAGGCTCTAGGTTATTTAATGTAATCTCACCTTGCCACTGATCCACTAAATAAAACGGCTCAACATGATAAATATCTCGAGAGGCTTCATAAAACTCACGCACGAACAAAACGTCTCCAACAACCACAGATAAACCAGTTTCTTCCCACACTTCACGCTTGACCGTATGACGTGTATTGCCGTCTTTACCCTCAAAACCTCCGCCAGGAGGTACCCAATAAGAACGGCCACGCTCATTTTCATTGACCATTAAAATACGGTCTTGATCAACTAAGATCCCAGCTGCTCGAATAAGATGTCGCATAGAATTTCTCTTTGCAGGAAAAGAGCACAGGTTAGCACAGACCGATAGATTTAGGTGTTTAAGCAACCTCATATTACTCAACGATAGGCTGATGTCACTTACCCTAAAAACCACGATCAAAAATACTCCAAGCTAAAGGACAGAATTGATCAGAACAGTATGACTTTACATAACTAACCCCCCACATTTAGGATCAGACAGCACTTAAAGTAAGCTGTTACCAGTTATCACCTGATTAGTTCAAAACTAATAAAAACTTGGTTGGCATAACTGGGGGGGGGGATAGGCTCGTTTAGTCAAAAGCAGACATTAAATGTATGGGTGTTGCAGCTCTGCTGGGGCTGCTGCATGGTACACATTGAATCATGCGTTTATCACCTGCAGGGTAAGTGAGGGGTTTTACCCCGACTTTACGCACATAACTAGGCCAGTGTTCGCCATAGTTACAGAATGTTTGGTTTATGTGTAAAATACCAAGTGCTCATAAATATCGAGAATAAATACAGTAACATGACAGATACAACAGCAGACCGTATGTACAAAAAAGGTCAGTCCGAGCAGTCTATAGAGCAACACAAGCTCGATTTGATTGCTTGGGAGTTAATGGAAGTAGGCGAACACCTGCTCGATCCAGATGGACTGGACAAAGGGCATATTCAAGAGTGCCTCGATTACTGCTACAACGTTAATTCGCTAACAGACGAGCAGTTTGTAAAGGCTTTTGTAATAGATGGAAAGGTCGAAATGTATAAATAGGAGTACACAGAAGACCCCAGCATTCATGACCTACTTTTTGGACACAGCGCTGCATCGACGCTAGCTGCTGAGGAAGAAGATAACGACCAATACTAATGAAGCCACCATGGTTGCAAACTTGTCAGCCAATATAAATCGTATAAATGAAACGCAGCCAGATGTTTTTGAAGAACCTACAAACGATGAGTTGAGGCTGTAAGTAACTCTGTGTATCTGCCTTAGTTAAATATGGTCTGACAACCGTTGATCAAAAACAACTATAAAGGGGTTTAGCGCTGCACGCCAGTTATGAATCGGCATGGTCCATTTTTTTGAGGCTTCTCGCGTGGCCAGATAGACCACCTTTTTAGCCGCATCATCATAGAGGAATAGCTTGCGCTTCTTGATCGCTTTACGAATCACACTGTTCAAAGACTCAATCGCAT
>CAJXEN010000061.1 GCA_913052465.1 uncultured Oceanospirillaceae bacterium | reverse complement strand
CTCCCGACATCCTGCTCCCAAAGCAGGCGCGCTACCAGACTGCGCTATACCCCGACATTCCCTACAACGCTGCTGGCGTGTTGCCATGCCGTTGAAGAGGTGCGTATATTATAGCTGCCACCATCTTTCGTCAAGCTTATTGTTTGGTTTTTTCTCAATAAAACCAAACTGTTAAAATAAACTTAAAAACTAGACTTCGCGCTTCCAACGGGTGCCTTCTTTACTGTCTTCTACTACTATACCAGCGCCTTTTAACTGATCACGAATTTGGTCAGACAATGCAAAATCTCGGTCTATTTTGGCCTGATTACGCTTTGTAACCAATACGTCTATATCTGCATCAGCAAGATCACCCTCACCTGCCTCGCCTTTTAAATGTAGCTGCGGGTCTAATTCCAACAGGCCTAAAATATTACCTAGGCTGCGCATCTGGCTAGCCAAGACCGATGCTTGAGGGTTGGTGTCACGCTTGAGGCGATTGACCTCTCGCGCCATCTCAAACAATACCGAAATAGCTTCTCGGGTATTGAAGTCATCGTCCATGGCAGCATTAAAACGATTTAAATAGGGCCCATCAAGAGGCACGTCACTCAACTCAAGTTGGTCCATCGCAGTGTACAATCGATCTAGCGCACTTTGGGCTTCCACTAAAGCATTCTCTGCGTAATCGATCTGGCTGCGATAATGGCTAGCTGTCAGTAAATACCGCACGGTTTCTGCAGGAAATTTAGCCAACACCTCACGAATAGTAAAAAAGTTACCTAGTGACTTAGACATTTTTTCCTTGTTCACTCTCACCGCACCAGCATGCAACCAATAGTTAACAAAAGTTTCGCCATTAGCAGCTTCAGATTGAGCTATTTCATTTTCATGGTGCGGAAAAGGTAAGTCTGGGCCACCGCCATGAATATCAAAATGGTTCCCTAAGCAGCATTTAGCCATGGCTGAACATTCGATATGCCACCCAGGGCGACCCTCTCCCCACGGAGATGCCCAAGATACTTCGCCATTTTTGGCTGCCTTCCACAATACAAAGTCAAATGGATTTTCTTTTATGTCATTGATATCTACCCGTGCACCAGCACGCATATCCTCTAGCTTGCGGTTAGATAATGCACCGTAAGTTTCAAATTTATCGACACGATAATAAACATCACCATTATTTGCAGCATAGGCATAGTTTTTATCAATAAGGTTTTGCACCATGTCAATGATGGCTGGTATGTGCGCCGTTGCTCTTGGCTCTTGACTGGGCCGCAATACGTTAAGGGCACGCTCATCTTCATGCATGGCAGCAATAAAGCGATCGGTAAGCTGATCACAATACTCACCATTTTCTGCAGCACGTTTAATAATTTTGTCATCAACGTCGGTAATGTTACGCACGTATTCAACTTGATACCCTGCATGCCGTAAGTAACGAGTAATTACGTCAAACGACACCATTACGCGCGCATGACCAATGTGGCAATAGTCATATACTGTCATACCACAAACGTATAGGCGTATTTTACCTTCTTCAATAGGTGTAAAGGGAACCTTGCTATTACTTAAGGTATTGTGAAGCTGCAACATAATTAACTTTTCCGTTAGTCCTTCTTGGCCCAAGAGTCACGCAAGGTGACGGTACGATTGAATACTAAACGCTCTTTGGTAGAGTCTTTGTCAACGCAGAAATAACCTTCTCGCTCAAACTGAAAACGATCACCATCAGCAGCATCGGCTAAAGATAGCTCGGCCATAGCACCTTGGATTAAACGTAAATTATCTGGATTAACATACGTCATAAAATCAACGTCTTTGTCACCATCTGGATTGGCGTGATTAAATAGACGATCATATAAACGCACATCCACTAGCTGATGGTAATCTGCACTCACCCAATGAACGACACCGTTTACCTTGTAGCCTTCTGGCTTTTTACCTAAAGTATTTTCATCATAACGGCACACCAGCTCAATCACTTGGCCAGTAGCATCTTTAATGACTTCTTCACAGGTAATAATATAGCCTCCACGCAACCGCACAGACTGCTGCGGCGCCAACCGTTTCCATTTACTTTCTGGTTGCAACGCAAAATCTGCTTGGTCTATAAATACCTGCTTAGACATTACTATTTCACGTTCGCCCATAGTCTCATCTTTAGGGTGTTTGGGGACTATCAACGTTTCAGTTCTGCCTTGCTCCCAATTAGAAATAGTGACTTTTAACGGCTTAAGTACACACATAGCGCGTGACGCTGATGAATCTAAGTCATCACGCACACTTGATTCTAAACGACCGAAATCAGTAATACCCTTACTACGAGCAACTGGCGTTGCCATACAAAAATTTCGCAAAGACTGGGGTGTATAACCACGACGACGCATACCAGATATCGTTGGCATACGTGGGTCATCCCAAGCCGTAACCACGTTACTGTCAACTAGCTGTTTCAGCTTACGCTTGCTAGTAATAGTGTAGTTAAGCTCTAAACGGGCAAACTCATACTGCCTGGGGCGACGAGGGCCACTAGGTAAAGTAACGTGGTCAATAAACCAATCGTATAAAGGCCTGTGATCTTCAAACTCTAAGGTGCATATAGAGTGAGTCACTTGTTCTAAGGCGTCTGACAACCCATGGGTGAAGTCGTACATAGGATAAATACACCATGTATTACCTGTTTGGTGATGCTCTATATGCCGGATACGATAAATAATAGGATCACGCATATTCATATTAGGTGATTCGTTATCTATCTTGGCCCGCAATACCCGTGCACCATCGGCAAACTCACCAGCTCGCATGCGGGCGAACAGGTCCAAGTTGTTTTCAATGCTGCGCTCACGGTGAGGGCTGTCCTTACCCACTTGAGTAAGATTGCCACGGTATTCCCTTGCCTGCTCTGGGCTTAGATCACAGACATAGGCTAAACCTTTGTTGATTAGCTCAACAGCAAAGCTGTGCAACTGTTCAAAGTAGTCGGAGGCATAACATTCTTGTGAGCCCCATTCAAAGCCTAACCATTGCACGTCACGTTTGATGGATTGAATGTATTCGTCACTTTCTTTTTCAGGGTTGGTGTCGTCAAACCGCAGGTTACATTGGCCTTCAAACTCTTGCGCCATACCAAAATTCAAACAAATGGAAGTAGCGTGACCTACGTGTAAATAACCATTAGGTTCTGGCGGGAAACGAGTCACCACTTGGCCATCATTATTGCCCTTTCTTACATCTTTGGCGATGATTTTGCGAACAAAGTTTGATGCCTGTACGACGGTTTTTTCGGCCACGAATGGGTCTCCTTGAGGCTTGCACTGAAAAACCAATAATTATATGCCTTTTGCGGCCTGCCTTGCTACCTAAATTAGTCACAATTTAAACGCCAAAACCACACCAACGATTGCATCCATAGGCTACGGGCTTCATAATACTACCCCTTAATTATTAACAATTACTTCCTAAGGCTGCCGCATGTCAAATGTATTAATGAAAACCAACTTTGGTGACATCACCATTGAACTTAACTACGAAAAAGCACCAATTACAGCTGCTAACTTTGAACAATATGTACGCGACGGCTTTTACGACGGGGTGATTTTTCACCGCGTTATAGACGGTTTTATGGTTCAAGGTGGCGGTTTTGACGTGAGCATGGACCAAAAAGAAACCCGCGCTAATATTGAAAACGAAGCCGACAACGGCCTCACTAACGATGAAGGCACACTGGCCATGGCCCGTACTATGGATCCACATTCAGCCTCTGCACAGTTCTTCATTAATGTTGGTGACAATGCCTTTCTTAACCACTCTGGCAAAAACTCACAAGGTTGGGGTTATGCAGTATTTGGTAAGGTAGTTGAAGGTATGGACGTAGTTAATGAAATTAAAAATGTAACTACAATTACCAAATCTGGCCATCAAGACGTACCTGCAGAGCCAGTAGTGATTGATTCTGCAACCATGATAGACGGCTAAAAACTATGCGTCGCCTATTCATTGCCGACTTACATTTGCATCCGGCCCGACCGGAGCACAGTTGTGCATTGATCGATTTTTGTCAGCAGCGTATTAATGTTGATGACGAGCTTTACATACTAGGCGACCTATTTGAAGCTTGGATAGGTGATGACGTTGGCGTAATTACTTATGCCGATGTTATTGCCTGCCTAAAAAATCTGACTGATAGTGGTACTAAAGTATACTTTATGGCCGGCAATCGTGACTTTCTAGTTGGACAAAAATTTAGTCAATCCACTGGCGTACAAATTCTACCAGACCCCACAGTGGTAAATTTTGATGGCCAAAACGTGTTGCTCATGCATGGCGACACACTTTGCACAGATGATATTAGTTATCAAGACTTTCGCCTACTCGTTCGAGACCCAACCTGGCAACATAATTTTTTAGCTATGTCTCCAGCTTTACGTATGCAGCAAGCTGCGCATTACCGACAGCAAAGCCAGGCTATGACTGCTATCAAGTCCAACGATATTATGGACGTCAACCTTGATACTGTTACCCAAGTAATGAATCAACACCAAGTGAGCTTACTCATACACGGCCACACTCATCGACCAAAAGTTCACCACCTAGACTCAGGAGAGCGCATTGTATTAGGTGACTGGGGCGGTCATTTTGATTATCTAAGCTGGCCACAAGGCGAAGCTTGGCACCTGATTAGAGAACCAATCTAACCTTTCACTCCTATTTGTACTCAATATTTATAGTTGGCCCTAGATAAAAAAATAGTCTGGTTCTATTGCAAATATCTTCAACCACTCTACTATAAACCTCAGTAGGGTAAAGTCAGCCAAAACTGATTGCGCCAAACTCACCGAAGCTTTGTGCCAGATCCTCGATCTGCATCAATAACTACAATAACGGTTCAACGCCACAGGCTTTAGGACCACACAAGGAACAGGGTTATGAAAACTTTATTAAAAACATCAACAGCCGCTATCGCACTTGCACTAGCTGGCAACGCAGTTGCAGATGTTAACGTAGCGTACTTTTTAGAGTGGGCCACACCAAACCAAATCGCCAAGGTAGAAAAGGCATACGATGACGCCATGGGCGAAACTGTTAACTGGACAAACTTTGGTACTGGCGTAGGCATGACTGAAGCGATGCTTTCAGGCGATATTGATATCTCCTATTCACAAGGTCTTACACCTTTTGCTAACGCTGTTAACGCAAACGCACCAATTAAGATGATTGCAATCGCTGTTGCTTATGGTGCTGCTGATGACTGTGTCGTTCGTAACGATGCAGGCATTACTAAAGCTAACGCCTCAGAACTTGAAGGCCAAGCAGTTGCTGTGCCTTTAAACACAATGGCTGACTTTGGTTTCCGCATGACCATGACTAACCTGGGCGTTGATATTTCTCAGCTAACCATCGTTGATCAAGAGCCTGCAGATGCTGCAGTATCTTTAGCAGACGGCGCTGTAGTAATGGCCTGTGGTTATGGTGCTAATTCGCTAGCCAAGATGAAAGAAGTAGGTACACCGATGCTTACTCCTGCCGAAAAAGCCGCTGCTGGTATTAGCAGCTTCGACATTATTTCTGTCACTCAAAGCTTTGCTCAAGAGCATCCAGATCTAGTGCGTACATTCGTTGAAGTGACAAGCGAAGCAAATGCTGCTTGGGCTGCTGACCAGTCTAAACTTAGTGTTATTGCTAAAGACGCTGGTATGTCTGAAGATGCAACCACTGCTCAAATGGCTGGCTTTGTCTTCCCAACGGTAGCTGAGCAAAAGCGTGATTACTTTGGCAAAGACGGCATTGCGCGCAGCATGGTAGCCTTTATGGGCAACATGTTCGCAACCAGCGATGCGCCAGCTCTTGCTGACTACAACGTGACTATCGATACGTCTTTCCTAGACTAGATAGTATTAGTGCTAAGCGGCAACCCCAGGTTGTCGCGCCTCACGCTCCCTAGTAATGGCATCGACACTTTGCTAATACTAGGAGCGTGGCATTCTGCGGCCGAGAGCTATTCCCTCAAACCATACCTATAAGAGTTACCTATTATGAGTGACCTAGTTTCAGACAACTTAAATATGAAGTTCACTACCCCTTCAGGGTTGGTTGTGCATGCTTTAAAAGATGTGAGTTTTACCCTTAAAAAAGGTGAGCTGTTATCCGTTTTAGGCCCTTCTGGCTGCGGCAAAACCACTTTACTCAATATTATTGCTGGTTTTCTTAACCCTACCGGAGGCTCTGTTAAGCTTGGCGACAATGAGATACTAGCTCCTGGTGTGGATAGAGGCATGGTATTTCAGCAAGGCGCATTATTTGAATGGCTTACCGTTGCTCAAAATGTAGACTTTGGGTTACGTATGAAGGGAGCAGACCCTATTGAAACTGCTAAAAAAGTAGATGAATGGCTAGAAATAGTAGGCTTAGCCGGCTTTGGAGACACACCAACCTACCAACTTTCAGGTGGTATGCAACAGCGTATTGCCTTGGCTCGTTGTTTAATTAACGATCCAGACCTTATCCTGATGGATGAACCTTTGGGCGCTCTAGACGCCCTTACCCGCGAAAAAATGC
This sequence comes from uncultured Oceanospirillaceae bacterium, assembly GCA_913052465.1. Classification (GTDB taxonomy): domain Bacteria; phylum Pseudomonadota; class Gammaproteobacteria; order Pseudomonadales; family Balneatricaceae; genus Njordibacter. The sequence continues at coordinate 6,402 of CAJXEN010000061.1, read as the reverse complement.
AATCGCTGATATTGAAAATCTGGAAAGAAACTGGCAAGACCATCATGATTATCACCCATTCTGTAGAAGAAGCGCTCATGTTAGGCGAACGTCTATTTGTAATGGCACCACGTCCTGGACGTTTACATAAAGAATACCGATTGCCGTTTGCCCAAATGGGCTTAACTGAAGACCCACGAGACATCAAAAAAACACAACACTTTGGTGAAACTCGAGAAGAAATACTTTCCATGATCTGGGATATGGAAGAAGAAATTATGGGTGGGGGGTCTTTATAATGAGTGACTTTCTATTTGAACAACGAAACACTATCGTAGCTTTCCTTATTATTGGTTTATTAGTATCCCTTGCGTTGTCGATCATTAAAGGCCGCAGAGTAATGGCCACAGAGCGCACTGATCTGGTATTTGGTAACCCCGCTAAAGCCTTAGGTGGCTGGTATTGGATTGTTACTGGCATGTCTTTTGTTATGCTTATTTGGTTTTACTTTTCGTGGGACATGGCACGGGCCTATAACCCAACTGCTGCCAACGAATTGTGCCAGGTGGCTAAGGTAGAGACTGCAATTAACCCCATGCGCTCTCAGTTCCCACTTGATAATCCAAACTTGCGCGGTACAGACCTGATTGCAAGAGACAGCGCCCAACTCGAGCGTATCAATAATAGCTTAAAAACGTTCGCTTTAGACTACGAAGCAGAACTGGAAATAGCTGCTATATTAACCAGCTTAAGTAGTGCTTTAGTAGACCAAGCCAACCCTGCCTATATTAAAGATGACCTAGTAGGTGAATTTAAATCGATCGCTTCTCGCATTGACCATCTAACCACTAGTTTCAAGGACCCAGATTTTCCTGGACAACCTACTGCAGTTCAACAGGCTGCAGCTAATGCCCAGCCAGGTTGGGGAGATACAGGTAAAGAAATACCCGTACTACCTGCTACACCTCTTGGTTACCGCTATGCTGCGGTTGCTGCAGAAATGAAAGTTATTGCTAAAGATTTTGTGCAACTACGCAACACCAACCCGCATTTATTGGCCCAAATTGCTGATATCAAATTACGTATTAAAAAAGCTGCGGCTAGTGCTGAAGCGGATCTAAGCTTGTCTGCTGTAGAGCAAGAAGACCGCAGTACGCTTTACCGTCAGCTTAACAAGATGCTTAAACGTATTGATAATGGCTCTATATACCCACCCAACAGCTTAAATGGGGTGCAATCGTCCTTAGTGGCTTTTGATCAAGCCCATAGCGATCAACAAGGGTACCTTAAAACGTTTGATACGTGGATAATGCCTGGTGGGCGGATCATGGCAGGTAATAGTGCTTGTAGTGAACAAGGTTCCGGGCGTTGGTTACCTAAGCCTTCAGACACTCTAGGAACACTGGCGCGCATCGCTAATCCTGACATTGGCTTTAAAGATGTACCTCTATTGTGGTACCGCTGGCAACCTGTAGGTGGCATGATCGCCTTCCTATTCCCAGATTGGCTGGCTAGCCTAGTGCCTGGAGAGTACACGCGCCACAACCAAGACGGCAAAATTAACAGTAACTTCAAATCAAAAGTACAGGATTTTGTAACTGGCAATTATGATTCGTTTTCTATCCCTGTGCCTATGGGACATATGTGGGATTCTATTGTTCGTGTCGTCATTGGCTTATTTTTTGGCATTGTTTTAGGAGTACCATTGGGGTTATTTATGGGCTTAAGTCGCTTTGCGAAGGGCTTCTTTGATCCGATGATAGAACTTTACCGCCCTGTTCCACCACTAGCTTGGGCACCATTAATCTTAACCATTTTTGGTATCCAAGATGATGGTAAGATCTTCCTACTGTTTATGGTGGCCTTTGCCATTATGGTAATTTCCGCTCGAACTGGAGCTACTGGCACACAGCTATCTAAAATTCACGCAGCCCATTCGTTAGGTGCTAGCCACCGTCAGATCTTAAGACGAGTGATCTTTCCAAACTCATTACCTGAGATTCTCACCGGTATCCGCATAGCCATTGGCGTCTGTTGGGGCACCTTGGTGGCAGCAGAAATGCTAGCAGGTACCACTGGTATTGGCTTTGTCGAGAACGTGGCCCGTAAGCAGTCAGACTACGAAGTGATCTGGGTAACCATTATCATTCTAGGTGTCCTAGGCCTCATGTTTGACCTCATCATGCGCTCAGTTATTAAGCGCACGATTCCTTGGCGTGGTAAAGGTTAGCCCTACGTACTAGTCTAATGTCACCTTAACAAAAAGGGCACTCTATAATGGATTGCCCTTTTTTATTGCGCTAAACCTTTGTTTTTTGAGTTAAGCCATAATCTTTTACTTTTACCCTACGGTGAGTTACTGATTAGAATCCTTGTGGAAAAAGTAGTTTTAACGACTATACTTTTATTTGAAAGTGGCAATTTGGCAAACTTTCCTAAACCTCAAGGGTGTAGATTCTGATCATGGGTAAATCGACTACTGCTACCTTACTACTCATTATGATACTGACTACAACTACAAGCCATGTAGATTGGGGTAATTTACTGGATAACGCCAAAGCAAAAGGCGCCAACCTGTTACAGCAACACGCCAAGGACAAGGAAAACACTAAAACTTCTAGTCCTTCACTTTCATCTGACACGCTAATTAATGGTTTACGCAAGGCGCTAATGGTGGCTAGTGAACGAGCAATCAAACTAATTTCTGCAGAAGGAGGACACCTTAACGACCCACAAATACGTGCGCCGCTACCTACAGGTATAGACACGTTAAAGGTTACTCTGCGCCAGTTTGGTATAGGTAAGCAAGTTGATCACTTTGAGCAATCCATTAACCGCGCTGCAGAACGCGCAGCACCAAAAGCCACTGCTATTTTGGTAGATAACATCAGAAGTGTGAGTTTTGAGGATGCTCGGAAAATTTACCAAGGTAGTGATGATGACGCTACGCAATACTTTTGAGCAAAGCCTGGGCCACAGATCTCTGCTTTATTTAGGCCACAAGTAGATAGATAGCGCACTGAGTGAAGTGGGAGCAACACGTTATTATAATGACCTTGCATCATACGCTGCACAACTGCCTATCATCGGTAACAAAGTAAATGCTGATTTAACTGACCATGTTGCTCGTGCGGCCTTGGATGGTTTGTTTATGAAGCTTGCAGTACAAGAGAAACTAATCCGCAACAACCCTGCAGCTCGCATAAGCGATATATTAAAACAACTGTGGAGCAAATAATGAATGAGCATGACCAATTATTTAAAAATCATAGCTGCTCTAATTATTGATCATCACCTAAAATATAATAATATTTATCAGTGCATAGGGATATTATAACATTGGCAATGCACTATAAAGTGCAATGGCTGCCAGGCTCGACAGCAAGGCCAAGGTAAACTTTCGCATCACTACGATATCTATGCGATTAAACAAGCTGTACCCTAGCTGATTTGCTATCAACATTACCGGTATCATTACTAGCATTAGGCTAGGTAAATTAGTAGACATTAAACCGTGATGGCGAAACCAGAATAGACCATACAGATCAACGAGCAAGAAGAATAGGATCAGCCCTGCACGCATGGCCGTGAGAGGCATATTTGAAGACATCATATACACAGCAATAACTAGCCCACCGATGCTTGCAAGGCCATTCACAAAGCCAGCAAAAAAACCTACTATTACCAACCAAATAAGCGATTGTGCGGCCTTAAAATGCCATTGTCGCCACAAGGCAAAACAGGCTATAAGTACCCCGCCACCTGCTAAACCTCGCACCAGATCTACTGGCCAATACTGCAATGCAACCACGCCTAAGGGGGTGGCAACTGCGCTACCTAAGCAAAGAATAATCACCCAACGCCATGGAATTTGAGGCCATATTTTAGGTAATAAATTCAAACTGGCCATCACCTCCATAACGAACATAAGGGGTACGATGGTCTGAGCACTAAAGATAGGGGCTAAGGCAAAAAAACACAGGGCAGAAAAACCAAAACCTGCTAAACCCCTAACAACACCTGCAATAAAGACGATACTAAGGGTATACGCAAGCTCTAGCGAGGTAAGTGGTAGGTAAAACCAGTCTAGTAGTTTCAAACTATCCATTTAGCTACTTACCCTTCAGGTGCATGCCATTTAAGTGCGTTGTTCTCCTTGATACAGGCGCACAACATGTCTGGCTTCGGCAAAAAATAACCAGCGCTCTATTAATAAGCCAGCCATCATCATTAGCCAAGCCAGAGACAGCATACCTACATTAGCACCTTGAGTGAACCAATAAACAACACCTAGTGGCGCTATAAAGGCAACTATTGTCATAACTATGCGCAGGCGCAGTAGTTGATCGGCTGCCACTTGGTAGCCAAATTCGCGGTTCAAAAAGGTGGGCGCACTGTGCCCTGCGTCTAATAAACGAACACTGGCTTGAGTAAATCCTGTTGCCGTTTGTATAGTGGCCCCTTGTGGCTTGCCCTGCCAGAAGAAATACACCAATTTAAGGGCTAGAGTAATCACAATTAAGCCCATAATAACGGTCAGTAACTGCGGGTTTAAAGCACCATAAAAGCCACTTACAGCCAAAAACAATAAACCTCCACTAACTAAGGCATAAGCCATAAACAGGGCAGGTACCATCGGTGTGTTCCACTGCCGTATGGTTCTCAAGCTAGCATAGATCATACTGGTACTAAACAAGGTGACCAGTGCCAATATAATGCTTAGACCAGCTAACAGGTTAATACTCGACCATTGCCAAAATATAGCCGCCGCGTAAAGGGCTGCAACTGGATACAGTAAAACAGCAAAGACCGCTTCGCGAGATAACCAAGAGGTACGAAAGCGGCTAAACGAGCGCCAAGCATTTTTGGGGCTGGCCAAGTGCATGGTCGATGACAATAAACCAATGGTCACTAGGACCATAGCAATAACACCTAAAATAATTTGTTGATCTATCGAACTGGTTTGGGTGTAGCCTAACAACTGACCCATTCCTAACCATGATAGCAAACCATAGCCTGCACCAGAGGTGACGGTAAAAATAAGAACTGAAAATGCCGGATGCATAATAAATACCTAACAGTGAAGCAATAACTAACGATTAATAATGCGATTGACCAGTTGTTTAACACCCTGCATTGGCGACACTGTTATCCTTTCTTGTTGCTTAGGATTTCTAGGTGGCAAATAGGTATTAACTGGGTTGTAACCAAGCTCTGGCATCAATTGTTGGCCCGCACGCTCTCGCGTCAACCTTGAAACTTCTGAATCTGGGTCATCAAAATCACCAAACACACGAGAAGACGTTGGGCAGGTTAATACACACGCTGGCTGACGTTCAGCTTCTGGTAATTGCTCGTCATAAATACGATCAACACACAAAGTGCATTTTTTCATGGTGCCAGAATCAGTGTCTAGTTCACGAGCACCATACGGGCAGGCCCAAGAACAAAGGTTACAGCCCATACACTTATCTTGATCAATCAGAACTATGCCGTCCTCTTCACGCTTATAAGAAGCGCCTGTAGGACAAACCGTGACACATTCAGCAGTTTCGCAGTGCATGCACGACATCGGCATGTTCACTGTCTTACTGTGGGGGCTATCGTCTACTTCATAAGAATGAATACGGTTAAGCCAACTACCACTGGGGTCTTTACCGTGTGGCCGCTCATCACTCAAAGGGCCAATAGTGCCCGAGGTATTCCACTGTTTACATGCTGTTGCACACGCATGGCAACCCACACAGGTGTCTAGGTCGACTACTAAGCCTAGTTTCATTTTGCACCTCGGCTAAAAATGTCACGCCAACCGCGACTAATGTTGATATTGGGGTGGCTGCTGTAGCTGCTCACGTTACTTGATGGCGTAAAGCTAGGCACGGGGTTTACCTTGTCAAAACGTGGCCAAGACAGGTTTTGACAAGGCAAGTCTTTATCGTCCTCACTCACCGCGGTTATCTTCACCCGAAGGTCGTACCACGCGGCTTGGCCAGTAATAGGGTCTGAGTTAGTCATGCGATGTCCACCCGCCTCGGCTTCTCCTGGTAATAATTCATTAATCAGGTGATTCATCAAAAAGCCTTGTTGAGACTCGTTGGCATCATCACTTAAGCCCCACGAACCCTGCTTCTTGCCAATGGCATTCCATGTCCATACTGTTTCAGGATTAACCCCTTCCATCAGCTTAACTTGGGTACGGATTTTACCATTGTGAGATTCTACCCAAGCCCAGCCAAAGTCTTTAATACCTAGCGCTTCACCCTTACTACGGTGCATGTACAGGTAGTTTTGAGACATGATTTGGCGCAACCAAGCATTCTGTGAATCCCATGAATGATACATAAACATAGGACGCTGAGTCACAGCATAAAAAGGATACTCCTTAGCATCTGTGCGCTGTTGCTCTAACGGTGGGTAGTAAAA
>CAJXEN010000060.1 GCA_913052465.1 uncultured Oceanospirillaceae bacterium | reverse complement strand
TATGTTTCATGCCGAGCATTATAACATGTTATGTATTTGAATGCGAGGTTAATAATGAACGTGCAATCCATCGGCCAATAAATAATATGACTAGTGCTAGTATCAGGCTAGTTAAGCCACTCAAGGCGGTATCTATCCAACCGCCAGAGGATTCAAAGTCTAGATCTATCATAAGGGGTTACTCCATAAAGCTTGATAAAGTGCGTTATTGAACACTTTTATCAGTGCAGGCAAATAATGGAGAATTACCGCAGGAAAGACTAATTAGTCCTTAAATAGCTGTGCCAGTTCTTTAGACCGATGATGGGCTGCAGCCATAGCTTGGCTGCAGAGCTTAATAAAACCGCCAGCCTTAAAGGTATTTATGGCCTGTTCTGTGGTGCCGTTGGGTGAGGTAACTGCAACACGAAGTTGGTCGGGTGTTTGATGGCTATGTGTGGCCATTTGAGCTGCCCCTAAAGCAGTTTGAAGCACTAGTTTCTGTGCTACTTCATTACTTAACCCAAGGTTTTCCGCGCCAGCAATCATGGCTTCCATCATTAAGAAGTAGTAGGCTGGTCCGCTGCCCGAAACAGCAGTGACAGCGTCTATATGGTCTTCGGTCTCCACCCACAAGGCTAGTCCGACCGACTGCATTATAGTAGTGGCAGTTTGTTCTTGAACTGAGGAAACGACAGGGGTAGCGAATAATCCTGCAGCACCTTGGCCTACCAATGACGGCGTATTGGGCATGCAGCGCACGATAGGGGCTTTTTGACCCAACCATGATTCTATACTGTTGGCTAAAATGCCAGCAGCCACCGAAACGATGAGATGTTTTGAGGCATCTACCGCAGGGGCAATGCTTTGTACTAAAGGCCCCATCATTTGTGGCTTCACGCCTAATACAATAACGTCTGCCAGGCTGCACAGGGCCAAATTGTCAGTGCTAGTGAGAATGCCCGTTTCTGCTGCCAACAGGTCTAACTTAGCTTGGGTGCGGCCGCTGGCGCAAATCTTATCTTGCGGGTAGCCCGCTGCCAACATTCCTTTGAGAATGGCCTGTGCCATGTTGCCAGCGCCAATAAATGCAATATGAGGAGTGTGTGTCATGGTGTTATCCTAGTTGTTATTTGTTTCTATAGCGCTTTGCTTATTTGTTAAAGCCTAGCAAAAAAACCTAAACTTCAAAGAGTATTACGTGCGCCAAAAATGTCTGTACCCACTCGAACCATGGTTGAGCCGCAAGCAATAGCTCCGTTTAGGTCGCCAGACATACCCATGGATAGCTGTTCAATGTGCGCATAAGTGGCTTTAAGTTGATCTCTAGCCGTCGCCATTGCATTAAAAGCCTGACTTTGTGTTGCTTCAGACTGGCCTGCTGCAGGTATACACATCAAACCACACAAAGACAGGTTGGGTAGCTGTAAAACTTGTTCCACAAGCTTGTTTAACTGCTCCAGTGCTACGCCATTTTTGTTAGCTTCTTGACTGATATTAACTTGTATCAATACTTTTAATGGAGGTAAATGAGCTGGCCTATGCTGGCTAAGAAGACGGGCAATTTTATCCCTATCTAAGGTGTGGACCCAATCAAAATTAGCAGCGATACTCTTGGTTTTGTTGCTTTGAATAGCGCCAATAAAATGCCATTCAATGTCGCCGTGGGGGCAGTGTTCAATTTTATCCAAAGCATCTTGTAGGTAGTTTTCTCCAAAATGGCGCTGGCCATGATTGTAGGCCTCCATTACGTCACTTAAAGGTTTGGTTTTACTCACTGCCAATAACAACACCTCTTTCGTATTGCGGCCAGATGCTTGGCAGGCTTCATTAATACGTTGCTGAGTATGAGCTATCGCTTGAGGAATGGTCTGTTGGGTAGGTGAAGATGACATAGGCAAACTTACGATAAAGGTAACGAGTAAATGGTAGTTATTATGGTAACAATTCTAGCGTGTTACTCATAGGGCGAGTTAACCAACAGTTGAGTAAATGTGACAGGTTAAAAAATTGCCATAGGCGGACTTAAAGTTAACACTGAGCGACCCTCTCTTAGGCCTAAGGAACGAATAACTTGAGGTAGGGGGTGTTAGCCAATAATATGGTGTATAGTTTTAATTATAATAAAAGCCCTACTCAATCTGGATCCACTATGACGCTAGCCCTTTCCATTACAGATCTACATAAAAGCTTCAACGAAAACGAAGTGATCAAAGGCATGTCGTTAGAAGCCAACAAAGGTGATGTGATTTCGCTAATCGGTGCCAGTGGCTCTGGTAAAAGTACCTTCTTACGTTGTATCAATTTGCTAGAGACTCCCAATAGCGGCGCAGTCAGTGTTAATGGTGAGTTGATTGAAATGAAGATAGATTCTAAGGGTAAACGTGTGCCGGCGGACCAAAAACAAGTCGATCGCATCCGCACTAAACTAGGCATGGTGTTTCAAAGTTTTAATCTGTGGAGCCACATGACCATTCTAGAAAATATCATGGAAGCACCGGTGCACGTTTTAGGACAAAGCAAAGTCGAAGCCCAGATTAATGCTATGGCGCTGTTAGAAAAAGTAGGTATTGCCGATAAAGCCTATCAATATCCAGACCATTTGTCGGGCGGCCAGCAGCAACGTGCTGCCATAGCTCGCGCTCTAGCCATGGACCCAGAAGTCATGTTGTTTGATGAGCCTACCTCTGCACTAGACCCTGAATTAGTGGGAGAGGTGCTTAAGGTGATGCGGCAGCTAGCCTCAGAAGGCCGTACCATGATCGTAGTCACTCACGAAATGACCTTTGCTCGCGAGGTGTCATCTAAAGTTGTTTTCCTTCATCAAGGGCTAATTGAAGAACAAGGTACACCGGAAGAGGTGTTCCAACATCCAAAATCAGAACGATGCCGCCAGTTTTTGGCTTCGAGCTATTAAATCCTAGCCTTTTTTGGCTAACTATAACCACAATAAACGAACGATGAGGTTTTTATGAAAAAACTAGTTGCTGCTGCACTAACCGCAGGCGCCTTGGCTATGTCTCTAGGCGCTGTTGCGTCGGATACAATTTTAATGGGTACTGAAGGAGCCTACCCTCCATACAACTACTACGATAATGACAACAACCTAATCGGTTTTGACATTGAAATCGGTGACGCTGTATGTGCTGCTATGAATGCAGAGTGTGAGTGGGTTACGTCTGACTGGGACGGTATCATCCCTGCACTGTTAGCCAAGAAATTTGACACTATTCTAGCGTCCATGTCGATCACAGACGAGCGCAAGCAAAAGATCGATTTTACTAACAAGTATTACAACACCCCCAACCGGTTCATCCGTGCAGTGGGTTCAAGCACTGAAACTACTTCTGGCATGATCGTTGGTGTTCAAAGCTCTACTGTTCAAGAAAATTACCTACGTGGTGAATTTGGTGATATTTTAGAAATCCGTACTTACGGCGCTCAAGAAGAAGCTAACCTAGATTTTGCTGCTGGCCGTGTAGACATGCTGTTTGTTGACGTAATCGTTGGCGATGAAATGATGAAGTCTGCTGGTATGAAAGGTGAGTTCTTTGGTCCAGACATCGCTGACTCTAAGTACTTTGGAGCAGGTGCTGGTATCGGTATACGTAAAGAAGACACGCAATTGCGTGACCGCATGAATAAAGCCCTTGAGCAAATTCTCGCTGACGGAACTTACGATGCTATTAGCAACAAGTGGTTTGGTTTTAGCGTTTATGGTGGCTAATTAAGCCATTGAAAAGGGTGGCTCAGGCCACCCTTACTAACTTTTGGGCAATATATTTATGTTAGATTTGCACGGCTATGGCTGGCTCTTATTTGACGGTTTGCAATTAACTATCGCCGTTGGCCTCTGTGCTATGGTAGTTGCCATATTACTTGGATTACTTGGTAGTTGGGGCAAACTAAGTGATAATTGGATAGTCAACTTGACTGCAAATACCTACACCACCGTGGTTCGTGGTGTGCCCGAACTCATTCTTTTATTGTTGGTGTATTTTGGTGCACCAACCCTGATTCAATCCATCGCCACTAGCATGGGCTATGACATACGCGTAGACATTAATCCGTTTATCGCAGGCACTTTGACCATTGGTTTCATCTATGGGGCATTTGCTACAGAAGTATTACGTGGTGCATTTCAATCTATCCCTAAAGGTCAGGCAGAAGCAGCTAGAGCCATAGGCATGCATCGATTGAAGACGTTCCAGCGTATTCTGTTACCCCAAGCTATGCGCTTTGCGTTACCAGGCTTAGGTAATGTATGGATGGTATTAATTAAAGCGACATCGCTAATTTCTATCATTCAGTTGGATGAACTTATGCGTAAAACTAAAATTGCTTCCAACGCTACCCATGAACCCTTTACCTTCTATTTGCTAGCATCGTTTATTTATCTCGGTATTACCTTAGTGTCGATGATGGCACAGAAACGAGCTGAAACATGGGCTAATAAGGGAGTAACACGCTAATGGACTTTTCTATTGTATGGCAGTATCTGCCTTTGTTGCTACAAGGTGCATGGGTGACTTTATGGATTACAGTGGTTAGTTTGATTATTGGTTTAGCTCTTGCTATTCCTCTTGCTCTTGCGAGGTTGACTAAAAATCGTCTAATTTCATCACCAGCCTATTTGTTTGTATTGTACTTTCGTGGCACACCTTTGTTAGTACAAATATTTTTGATCTATTACGGCAGCGGCCAGTTTCGCTTGGAATTGACTGACTTAGGGCTATGGGGTTTCTTCCGTGATCCATGGTTCTGTGGCATTTTGGCATTAGTATTAAATACAGCAGCTTATTCTGCAGAAATATTTCGTGGGGCCATTACTGCCGTCCCTCGTAACGACATAGAAGCAGGCAGAGCTTGTGGCATGTCAGGGTTACTGCTGTTTCGCCGCATTACTATGCCCAAGGCGTTTCGTATTGGATTACCTGCCTACGGTAATGAGGTTATTTTCTTATTACAAGCCACATCACTGGTATCTACCATTACGATTTTGGACCTAACTGGTATCTCTCGCCAATTGATCTCTAAAACCTTTGCGGTGTATGAGTTTTATCTTACGGCTGCGGCAATGTATCTAGTGATGACCTATGCCTTGGTGTATCTGTTCCGAGTGTGGGAAAGAAGGATGAACGGGCACCTGCAGGATCGTGTTGTCACCGCACCTCGCTGATCGTCAGCTTGTGTGTGGTATGCAAGCTGCGATGAGGCTGTTATACACAGTCCAATCTTCACTATCCATGGGTCCTTTATCTTTTTTTCTTTGGGTGCAGTTTTATTCTTTTACCGCCTGCAATACTAATTCCTTTAACTCTTCTACAGGTATGGGTTTGTGCAATACAGACACAGTGCTTGGTAAATTACTTGCAGCCACTTCTGCTTCACTCACGCCAGTCACAACAATAGGTGTGAGGTGGTCATATTGGGAATCATTCTGTAATCGTTCTATTATAGCAAAGCCATCAAGTTGTGGCATTTGTAGATCAGTAATAAGTACAGTTGGTTTAAATTCGCCAATCTTAACAAGGGCATCAATACCATTTTCTGCTGTTTCTACTTGCAGGCTAGGGAACCAATTATTGATCAGCATCTTGTACAATAATAAGGTGTCTTTGTCGTCGTCTACAATTAAAACTGTAACAGGGCCTTTGGTGTTGGGCCTGCGGATAGGCGTCTGCTTTTCTTGCTTTTCATCAAGTAATTGTTGAATAGAACCCACGCTAATGCGCCGATGACCGCCGGCTGTTTTCCATGCCTGTAATACACCACTTTCTACCCAAAGTTGAACTGTGCGTACAGACACGTTTAGCAGTGTGGCAGCTTGGCGCGTAGTCATTTCAGACATGGTTGAGAGATCGATTCTACTCATATAAATTTTTCACCTAAAATGATAGTAGGTCTATTATTATCAAAATTACCAATTTTGAACACATAAAAAACGCATTAAGATGTTACCACAGGTAATTTTTAGTTACATTTGGTAACTTACCAAGCCCCTTTTGACGGTTAATTTTACCCGGGCCTTAAGATTTTGGTTGGCTAATGCTTGGTTGGTACCATGGCTTAGTTGGCTAGACGAATTAAGTGTCCAGTAATGGCTTGTATCGATCAAAGTAAGGTTAGCTTCTTCACCTACTGATAACTTTGGAGTTTTGCCAACAGCAATGGCAGCACTGTTATAACTCAAAGCTTGAATGGCCAGCGCCCAAGTAAGGTCTCCTGCATCCACTAACCCTTGGATGAGAGGAATCAACATATCATAAATAGCCATCCCTGTTGCTGTCGCTGCAAAAGGGGCACATTTGGCAGCAGACTCATGGGGTTGATGAGCAGAGCAAATCGCATCTATGGTGCCATCTTTAATGCCAGCGAGAAGGGCTTTACGGTCTGTTTCCTCACGTAAGGGGGGCTGTACATGATACTGGCTACGATAGCCGTCAATAGCAGTGTCAGTGAAGCAAAGATGAGCAACGCCCACATCTGCCGTAATATTCATACCTTGTGCCTTTGCTTGGCGGATCAAATTAACACCCTTGGCACTAGTGAGTTGATTGAAATGGCCACTTACGCCTGTGTGTTGCATTAATAGCAGGTGGCGGCTTATAGCAAGGGTTTCAGCGATCACAGGAATACCATCTAAACCCATACGGGTGGCTGTGGCCCCAGCATGCATGTGGCCATCACCCAGTTGCTGGTCTTGCGCCTGCACAAACACCTTTAAGCCAAATGTGGCAGCATATTCGTAACAGCGCAAGAGTATGTTGTTATCGCTGATGTCATAACTTGCATTGCTAAAGCCAATACAGCCAGCGCGAGCAAGCGCTTCCATATTACTTAATTGAGTACCCTTTAACTCTTTGGTCAGCGCTGCTACAGGCAATAAGTCGCAAAATCCGGCACTAACCACCTTGTTATTGACCATGCTAATAACAGAACCAGCATCGCTGCATGGTTGTGTATCTGGGCTAGCACATAGCTGTGTGAAACCGGCACTGGCTGCTGCTTGGGTTTCACTTACAATAGTGCCCTTTTGTATTTGATTTAGATCCCTTAGATAAGTGAGAATGTCTACAAAACTAGGGCTTAAAATCATGCCTTTAGCGTTGATTTCTGACGCCGCATTTAAACCAGTGAGGTCACCAATGGCCTCAATATTACCATTTTTTATATGTAAATCTGTTACCTGATCAAGTTGCTGGCCGGGGTCAATAAGGCGTGCGCCACGAATGATAATGCTCATGGTTGTGCCTCCCCTTTGAGGCTGGAAGATACCAGAGCCTGAGCTTGTCGCTGTTGCATTTGGCCACTCATGGCCATAGACATTACTGCCATGCGCAGCGCAATCCCATACCCCACCTGATTAAGAATCATAGATTGTGGGCCATCAGCCACTGCTGATTCGATTTCAATACCGCGGTTTATTGGTCCCGGGTGCATTACTATGGCATCAGGCTTAGCTTGTGCCAAGCGCTCTGTAGTAAGGCCATATAAGCGAAAATATTCACCAGCAGAGGGTAAAAAGGCAGACGCCATACGCTCAGTTTGTAACCGCAACATGATTACCACATCGGCTCCATCAATGCCGCTCTCCATGTTGTTATGGGTGGTTGCGCCCATACTATCTATACCTTGTGGCATGAGGGTGTTGGGGCCCACTAAACGGATATCAGTGCAGCCTAAGGTTTTAAGAGCGTGAATTTGGTCACGAGCCACTCGTGAATGCAAAATATCGCCCACGATGGCAACTGATAGTGGTTCAAACTTACCCTTATGGCGGCGGATAGTGAGCATGTCCAGCATGGCTTGGGTGGGGTGAGCATGGCGACCGTCACCGGCGTTTATGATGGCCACATCTGGGGTCACTTGTTCAGCGATAAAGTGAGCGGCACCAGAATCACCGTGCCGAACCACAAACATGTCGCTGTGCATCGCTCGCAAGTTTTGTAAGGTATCCAGCAGGCTCTCACCCTTACTTGTGGCCGAGGTTTTGATGTCTAAGGTAAGCACATCTGCAGATAATCGTTTGGCGGCTAGTTCGAAGGTGCTGCGGGTGCGAGTAGAGTTCTCAAAAAATAAATTCACCACGGTGCGGCCCCGAAGTAGCGGTACTTTTTTCACCTCTTGATTACCCACCACAACAAAAGAATCAGCGGTATCTAAGATACGCTCAAGCATTAGGCGATCTAACCCTTCCGGGGTTAAAAAGTGGCGTAATTCACCATTTTTTGTGAGCTGTAACTCAGCTAGGTTATGCATGATTAGCCTGCTCAATAATTGACAGTTTTAGAGGGTCTGGGCCATCAAGTTTTAGATACTGGCCTGCTTTTAAGTCCAGCGTTAGTGCACAGGCATCCGGTTGGATAGGCAATTCCCGTTGATTAACACTGCACAAGGTAGCCAGCTTTATGCTGGCAGGGCGGCCGAAGTCAAACAGTTCGTTCATCGCCGCACGAATAGTCCGGCCACTCATTAACACGTCATCTATCAACAATAAGTGGCGATCATTAATATTAAAGGGTAATGAAGAAGGACTTACTTGGGGGTGAAGGCCATTTTTTGAAAAGTCATCACGATAAAAAGCGATGTCAAGTTGCCCAAGAGGTGCGTTAAGGTGTTCGGCAATCACCTTTGCCAACCATACGCCGCCCGTGTGAATGCCAACAACAAGGGGTTGGTCTAGCTTTTGAGTAATAATGAGATGATCGATCTGAGCTAATAAACTGCTGATGAGGGCGGGAGTGTCTGCCAGTTGTGGGTGTTGTGGGTGTTGTGTGGCTCCCATTAGGCGTCCTTTTTGTTAGTGTTAGGCGTTTCTTGTGCAGTTTGAAAAGGCACATTTGACAGGCGGTGTTCAGTTTCCCTAAACCAGCTTTGAAGTATTAACCCTGCGGCGATACCATCTACCCCATGTTTTTTCCAATCGCTGCCACCCCCAGCTTGAAGATGCTCTTGTTTAGCAGCTTGAGTGGATAGGCGTTCGTCGACCACATAGCAGGGGCAATCAAAACGAGCGCTCATACGATTAGCAAATTTTCGCGCCCTGATCGCCATTTCACTGACAGAACCGTCCATATTATACGGAATTCCAACTACAAATGCTTGTGCTTGCCATTGTGATACCAGGCTTTCCAAGGTTTGCCAGTTAGGGATGCCGTCTTGGGCTTTTATAGGCGCCAAGACAATAGGCTGGGTATGGGGGTTACTGGCAAAGGCAGCGCCAATACGCTTACTACCAAAGTCGAAGCCTAGCAAATTAAGGGGTTTACCCATGGCCAATTTTGGTCGAAATTAAGTTGATATCGATGCCTAGTAAATTAGCAGCAGCCTGGAAGCGATCTTCTGGAGGCAGATTAAAAACAATGTCTGCGTCAAACGGGCAGCATAGCCAAGCATTGTCTACTAATTCTTGCTCCAGTTGGCCTGGGCCCCAACCAGAATAACCTAAGGCAATGAGGCTGTGTTCTGGACCATTTGCATGGGCTATATCGTTAATCACATCAGAGGACGTAGTGAGGCATAAGTCCTCTGACACCTGAATACTGGACTGCCATTGCTTATTACTTAAGGGGGTATGTAGAACAAAACCATGTTCTGGTTGCACTGGGCCTCCAGTAAATATGGGGTGCTCTACGTCTGTAATGTCGGCATCCGAAATATCAAGCTGCGGCAGAATGTCTGTAAAGGCGATGTTGTTTGGCCGGTTGATCACTAAACCCATGGCACCTTTTTCACTGTGTTCACAAATATAAACTAAACTGCGGGTGAAGTTTTCATCTTCCATTTGCGGCATAGAAATCAGCATGAAATGATGCAGGCTATTTTTACTAGAGTTGTCAGACATCAAGCACTCCTTGTCGCTAGTAGTTGGCTAATGTGCTGCATGAGGTCAACAGCAATATGGGAGCCTGTTTGATCATCAATTTCACGAATGCAAGTAGGGCTGGTGACGTTTATTTCTGTGAGGCTATCTCCGATAACATCAATACCTGCAAAATGAATTTCTTTAGCCCTAAGGGTAGGGCCTATTTGTTCACAGATCCAGCGATCACGTTTGGTGAGTGACCTAGCTACACCAGAGCCGCCAGCGGCTAAGTTACCTCGAGTTTCGCCAGAAGAAGGAATGCGCGCCAATACATGGTCTACTGGATAGCCGTTAATCATTAAGATGCGTTTGTCACCATTTTTAATCTCTGGCAAATAACGCTGGGCCATAATTTGAATTTGGCCAAACTCAGTCAGTGTTTCAAGAATTACGTTGAGGTTAGGTTCGTCTTTGCGAGCTCTAAAAATAGAAGCACCACCCATGCCATCAAGGGGTTTAAAAATCACATCTTCATGCTGCGTATGGAACGCCTTAAGTACCGTAGCATTGCTAGCGACCAATACCTCAGGGCAGCACTGTGGGAACTTGGTAGCAAATAGCTTTTCGTTACAGTCACGCAAGCTTTGGGGTTTGTTGATGATCAAAGCGCCTGCGTCTTCAGCTTGGCTCAACAAATACGTGGTGTGTAAAAATTGGGTATCAAAAGGAGGGTCTTTACGCATTAAAATAACGTCTAGGTCACCAAGAGGTAATGCTTGTTGTTCGCCTAACTGGTAAAAATTCTTTGGATCGTGCATCACCTGTAACTGAGCCATTAGCCCCATAGCCACGCCTTGTTCGGCGTACAGGTGTTGTGGCTCCATATAAAACAACTGCCAGCCTAAATCTTGGGCGGCCCACAACATGGCTAGAGAGCTGTCTTTTTTGTAGTTAATGTGGTGGATCGGGTCCATCACAATGCCAAGGCGTATGGTCATTTGTATTATGTCTCTGTTAGTGGGTGTTAAAGATCGCCCCAAATGTATTGCAGCAAGGTTAAGGCTGCTAAGGGCGCCGTCTCTGTGCGGAGTATCCGTGGGCCTATATTCAGCCCAGTATAGCCATGTGTGTGTGCTTGCTCAACTTCTTGGTCCGTTAATCCACCCTCTGGGCCAATGAGTAGGGCGCAGCTAGAAGGTGTTGTTTGAGAAGCTAAGGGTTTAGTTTGGTGTGGGTGTAATACCAACTTAGTTTGGGCATGAGTATTTTCAAGCCAACTTTGCAGCGTTTGTGGACTATTGATGCAAGGCACTTCGATACGGCCACTTTGTTCACAGGCACTAATAGTGATTTGCTGCCAATGGGCAACACGTTTAGCTTGGCGCTGGTGGTCCAGTTTTACTTCACAGCGACTACTAAAAAGCGGTGTGATTTCATTCACCCCAAGTTCAGTCGCCTTTTGAATAGCATAGTCCATCCGTTCACCACGGGACATCACTTGGCCTAAATGCGTGTGTAACGGGGAGGCTTGTGGGCCAGGCAGGGCAGTGCTCACAAATACGCTAACAAACTTCTTGTTAACGCTGGTGATGTGAGCGTTTACTTGTTCTGAAACGTTGTTAAATAGAACTATATCCTGTTTAACCTGCATGCGAAGAACCTTGCCTATATAATGACTGGCTGCTGCTTCAAGCTCAATATTCTGCTCTAATGGTAGCGGCTGCGGGATATATAGGCGAGGTATACGCATAGTTTATAGGCCAGCAGCCGTACGCAAAGTTTCGGCCTTGTCGGTGAATTCCCAAGTGAAGCTTGGGTTGTCACGGCCAAAGTGGCCATAGGCTGCAGTGTCACGATAAATAGGGCGCTTTAAATCTAACATTGCTACAAGGCCGCCGGCATTAAGATTAAAGTGTTCGCGAACTAGATTTTCAATGGCGTCGTCACTTATTTTTCCGCTGCCAAAAGTATTAAGGCTAATGGAGGTGGGTTCTGCCACGCCAATGGCGTAGGAGATTTGAATTTCACAACGATCTGCTAAACCAGCTGCAACAATATTCTTAGCAACATAGCGACCAGCGTAGGCTGCACTGCGGTCTACCTTGGAAGGGTCTTTGCCAGAGAATGCACCACCGCCGTGACGAGCCATACCACCGTATGTGTCTACAATGATTTTGCGACCTGTTAAGCCACAATCACCCACAGGGCCACCAATCACAAAATTACCCGTTGGGTTAATGTGGTACTTGGTATCTTCTGTAAGCCAATGAGTAGGAATGACAGGGCGAATAATGTGTTCCATTACCCCTTTGCGAAGGCTTTCTAAATCAATATCGGGGCTATGTTGGGTGGAAAGCACTACCGCGTCTATGGATAGAGGTTTGCCATCAGCTCCATAACGGAAGGTTAGCTGGCTTTTAGCATCTGGCCGCAACCAAGGCAAAGTGCCATCTTTACGGACCTTTGCCTGTTGTTGCATCAAACGATGGGCATAATGAATCGGCGCAGGCATGAGGCTTTCGGTCTCATTGCTAGCATAACCGAACATTAGGCCTTGGTCGCCAGCGCCCTGTTCTTTGTTGTCATCAGCGCTTTCATCTACGCCCATAGCAATGTCAGAAGACTGCTTGCCAATAGCATTTAAAATGGCACATGACGCGCCATCAAAACCCATTTCAGAAGAAGTGTAGCCAATGCCTTTGATAACTTCGCGCACTAGTTCTTCAATGTCTACCCAAGAGTTAGTGCGTACTTCTCCAGCCACTAACACTAGGCCAGTTTTAATAAGAGTTTCTACTGCAACACGTGACTCGGGGTCTTTTTCCAGCATGGCATCAAGGATGGCATCAGAGATTTGGTCAGCAATTTTATCAGGATGTCCTTCAGACACTGATTCGGAGGTAAAGAGAGTGTATTGGTTCATAACCATGCCTCGTAATTGAATACTAATCGACGCTTTACGGACATCGTTAGCAGTGACTTAATTACCAGCCTAGAACATTGTTCTGGCAAGTATCGATGGTTCTGCACAACCGCTGATATTATAGGCTATGGAACCATGGATTGACCAGTGAAATAAGGCTGTTTTGGTAGGTTTGATGCGGCTCTATAGGCATGTTTTTAGTGGTGCACCATAGTCTTGAATAGTTGCACCTAATGCCTCTTTTCTAGTAATTGGTAACTATTTAGAGTTAGAGCGTCGCTAAATAAGCAA
>CAJXEN010000059.1 GCA_913052465.1 uncultured Oceanospirillaceae bacterium | reverse complement strand
TGGGGCAATCACTTGGATAAAAGTAGCACTCGACAGATGCTCATGCTAGCCAAGGCGCAAGGGATGGGCTAGAGAAGGGCTCGGGTAGGCCGCGGTGTTATCAATTGCCCTAGTAATTTTGTGTGGGCGAGATTACTTATTTACTAAAATTAAGTGTCTTCTTTGGTATCCACAAATGAATAATAGAAAATCAATCTAAATAATAATAATGATAATCATTATTATTTAATGGAAATATGTCTAGACTCTGTAATTACACTTTAACGTTTGTTGCTAGAGTGTTTAATTGGCAATTTTAATGAGGATTTACAGCATGAAAAAACTATTAGCCCTAACACTTTTAATTACTACATCTAGCAGCTTCGCACACACGGGTAGCGACTCTTTGTTGCTTCATGATTTGTCATTCACCGGTCAAATGCTAATTATGATATCGATTGTGTTAAGTATGCTTGCAGTTAAAAACTCCCATGTTTAAGATTCCCATCGTGCAGGCCCATTGTGATATTCCTTGCAAAATATATGACCCGGCAACGGCTCAAATTGCAGCTCTTAGCGTTGTGCGCCTTATGGATATTATTGCAGAACTAACTAAGTGCCCAGACAAAAATGACACTGCGCAGTTGACTCGATTGGTCACTCAAAAAGAAGCTCATGCTGCGCTGGTTAAGCATGAGGTAACGACTATATGGGGAGACTACTTTAAGCAGCCGCAGATAGAAAAATTTCCAGACATTCATGAAGTCACCCACCAAGTTATGCAGGCTGCATCAAAGTGCAAGCAAGGTATCGCTCGAAAAGATGGAATTATATTACTGGAGCAACTAAACTGTTTTGCTGAGATGTTCTGGCACAGCAAAGATATATCCACACACCACGTTGTAGCTCCATACCCACCTGCACTTGCAGTTGTCCATCCTTACTTAAAAGATGCTTAGAGTGTTTCGTGTGGAGGGAGACAGCATGTTCCCTCTTTTCGCGTCTGGCCACTTGGTTGTAACATGTTATAGCCACGCAGAAGTAGGAAAGGTTGTAGTGATGGATCTACCAATTCATGGTTATGTCCTGAAGCGCTTACAACGTGTTGAAAAACATGAGGTCATGCTGGGCAGTGACAATAAAGAAATTTCTTCTTCTTGCTGTGGTATTTGGCAATCAAAAAAGCACCTAATTGGGGTTGTGCTATTTAGTATTAATCTTAAGCGTAAAGCCTTTATTAAATTTCCATCCAAAGCTGTAAATGGTGCTTAATATCCATATACTCCTTGAGTAAAAGCAGCCTTACATCAGCACGTGAAAAAACACACCTTGCCTAGTTAGAGCTGCCTTTGTGCCTGCTAGGGCATGGTCAATCATAAACCCATTACCTATGTGTGAGTACTAACTAAACTTAAGGTTTTGCTGACCACTTTTGACATGCTGTAAGTCAGGTAATTTTTGGTTTAATAGATGTTCAAACTCATCTGCGCAATAGAATTTGGCGCCTTCAGCATCTAGCTGGTTAGAGCCTGTGTTAAAATCACCCACTGCCAATACGTTATGATCGGCTATCGTTTGCAGACTCTCGAATATAACAGCTTTATCTTAATGCTGTTAAAAGTAGACACCAACTAACTGTATATCTTCCCAATCGGCCCCAACAAAGGACCAATTATTAGTGTGAGGATTTATGCTTGTGGGTGTATTAGGAACCTTAGTCGTCAACATGACAGAGGTTTGCCGGGGAGTAGTGTTATTATGGAGGTAATATCAAAATCAAATTTGTGCTGCAAGGTAGCCAAAAATTTCAGCAATGTGGAGGCTCCACCTTGATGGATATGTAAAGATAAAATGTTCATGTTATTTAAGGTTCGCGTCTCTAACCGTATAGAAGAATAGCTTAAAGGGAAAATTTTTTCCGTCCATAGGATGAGATTCACTTCAGCTCAGTAATGATGCCTAACTCCGAAGACAACTTCAATCTTACTCTACCGCCAGAATACTTATTCACACACAAACCTGCGAAGCCCTTACAACGCTACTTAGCCAAGTATGAACATCTATAAAAGGTTTCCGCAAAGGCATCGTCTTCACTAGGATGTACTCTATAGAAGCAGTTCTTAGGCACGAAAAGTCTAGACCAACACATATATAAGCCATTAAGAGTTAGTTAAGGATTGTCATCATATTTGCTGACAAAAAAATGGCGGCTCGACATAACTTTGCTGATGTCCTCCACCAAGGCCGTCGGGCTATCACTTTTATGGGAATAGCCGTCTGCACCAGCTTTTTTAGCAAGGGCAACATCTTCCGCACTGGCGAAGCCACTTAGCATTAATATTTTTGTATTAGGCAGTTGTTGTTTAATGAGTAACACTGCTTCACTGCCGCTGATATCTGGCATATGCATGTCCATAAGCACTAGATCTGGTCGTAAGATATGTACTTGAGCGATCGCCTCTTTAGCAGAGCCTGCCGTACCCACGACCTGGATACCTAAACCTCTACCTTCTAGACTGATTAGTGTTGATATACCTTGAACAACTAACTCTTGATCATCAACCATCAACACACGCAACGAAGGTGTTAATCTGCTGGTCATGTTACCAAGCTCGGGTAGGTTAACGTAAAATGTTGTACCTTTGCCTTCCTCAGTGGTGAAATTAATACGGCCGTCATGGGCTTCCACAATCATCTTGGCAATGCTTAAACCAAGGCCACTGCCACCTTTTTGGCGCTTGTCTGAGGAGTCAGCTTGTGTAAACTTGTCAAAGATGGTTGCTCGTGCTGCTAGTGGAATACCCCGGCCAAAGTCCGTAACAGTAATACGAAGACTGCCCTCATGACGTTCAACATCGACCTCAACCTGGCTACCTGGTGTTGAGAATTTGGCTGCGTTGGATAAGAGGTTCCCCATGACCTGCTCCAAGCGGTTAGCGTCGCCATAGACCAACAGATCCTCGTTACTGCCTAAGTAAACGAATTCAACATTGTGTTGCTTGCCATAGCCAGCGTTTAGCGCAACAGATTCTTTCACCAATGCGGATAGATCCATGGACTGGAGGTTAAAACTCATGACCCCAGCTTCTAGTTTTTCGATGTCCAAAATTTCATCTATAAGATGATGTAGTCGCTCAGTGTTA
This sequence comes from uncultured Oceanospirillaceae bacterium, assembly GCA_913052465.1. Lineage (GTDB taxonomy): Bacteria > Pseudomonadota > Gammaproteobacteria > Pseudomonadales > Balneatricaceae > Njordibacter. The sequence continues at coordinate 10,115 of CAJXEN010000059.1, read as the reverse complement.
TTATAAGCGATCTCGGCAATGGGGGTTATTTTCCCAGCATTGTTATCGAATACTCCACCTTTTATAAGGCCAAGGGCGCCTTTGATAGAGGTCAGCGGTGTGCGCAACTCGTGACTAATGGTGGATATGAATTCAGACTTAGCCTTGTCTGCTTCATTTCGGATAATATCTTGCTGTTTATGTAACTGCGCAAGGTTTTCTGCCCCTTTCTTGATCTGCTTGGCAGACTTTTTTTGTTGAGTAATGTCGCGGATAAAAAAGCTGAACAACACCTTATTAGTTACGTCCAGCGGAGCGATGAACCCCTCTAAGGGAAGCACACTTCCATCACGGCGCATACCTAACATCTCTGTGCGTTTATTGATGGCCTCCCCTTCGCCGGTGGCCAAGAAATGTTTCAGGGCTTGGGCATGGGCAACTCTATGTCGCTGAGGGGTGATCATATCAAACACTACCTGACTGAGTGCTTCAGTTCGTGACCAGCCGAAAATATGCTCTGCCTGACGGTTCCAGCCAGTAATGATGGCGGCTGAATCCATATGAATCACACCATCCAAGGTGGTATCAACGGTGGACAGAAGGATCGCTTCACTCTCACTCTGCATCTGTTGAGCGTGTTTACGCTCGGCAATCTCCGCCGTCAGATTTACTACCAAAGGGCGCAGCAGCCAACGTAACAAAAACAAGGCGACGATGAGAAGGATAGTCATAAACGGAAGTACATAAGCTAGCTCCATCCATATATGCTCAAACAACTTAGAGTCATTCTCTTTCAGCACCATTCCTAAGCCAGAATCACCAACTGGTGAGTAAGCAGCACTTACCTGCTGCTCGCGGTAGTCATTTGTTATAATGAATCCAGTGTCGCCTCCCAGCGCCAGTGCCATCGGTAATGGAGCACCGTTAGTTGCAGTATAAGGTGTTGTGAACACCTTGGAGTGAGACTGGTTTGGAAAACACTGTATGCCCGAGTTTGTGGGGAGGTCCGCGCATAGGGCAAGTACTCTAGGATCTGCTTCTGTGGAGGAGTTGTTTAAAGAGGCCATAGTAGCTGGCAGAAAAGACTCAGATATTAATTTTCCAACAATTTGACCTTTACTTTTGATGTACATCACAGACCGCAATAATATTTGTTTATCCCACAGTAACTCTGCACTTCCCCTTAGAATATTAACTGGTACCACCAGCTTTTGTCGCTTCGAAAACGAACCCGCTCGGGTAAGCTCCACCCCGTCATCGTTATAGAGCGCTACGGCCCTGTATTGCTCTCCCACAAGCGCACGAGCAGCCTTATTAAATAGGATTCGACTAGCCATGTTGTTCATGTCAGCATTGACGCTCTCCAATGCGGTAAGTAGGAGGGGATTAGTTGAAATGAACTTGGCTCGGTCTAGTGCGATGTCAATTTCACTTTCCATAAGGTCTACTTTACCCTCCAAAGATAGCTGTAAAGTCACTCTCTGAGTTTCTTTCGCGTGTTTTTCCATGGCAAAATAAATGGCTGTACCAGAAAGCACCGTTACGATGATTAAAATTATGCCAGCTATAAGCACAATGCGTGGGGTGTTAGGTACTTGGTAGAACATGTTTTTCCTTGTTATTAACTTTCGTTTAACCAGTTACTATGAACCACAGTCATTATTAGTTGCGAACCTTTGTTGTGGTAGCTTAAATGATCATCAGCCAATCACCCAGCTATTAAGTAAATTTGAGTGGCACTCAAACTCTAGGTCAACGCCTTTCAATAGAATGGTTTTGGATAAAAAAGTATTCCTTCTCCCAGTACTGCGTGAAGGTTGGTTTTTCATCTTCACGCCTGCATAAAGGGGACCGATCAAGACTGTTGCTTTTTTCTATTATATAGCACCTTAAATATCGCTCAGATAGTATCCAGGCTATTGATTTATTTGGCTATTAAAACAGCATCATATTTTTTTGGGCCCCATTTCCAACACTTGATAGAAACTAAATGAACTAATTATTTGGCAGCCTTTGGGTCCCAGCAATGATAAACCTACCATTAAGTTGAAGAGTAAATTGTCTACTAAAAACATCTCAAGAGGTGGCAACTGACCGTGTCTCTATGGCGTCGTCAGCGATACCTTCATCGTATCAACAATAACAAACATTATTTAGCTGCGATTCTTTCAATACCATACCTAGATTTATTTTGAATCACAAACCTAACTCACGTCTTACGCAGCTCATATAACCCTATGATTGAAAAGCTTAACGGGAATCTCAGCTTAAAAAATACAGGAAGTGACAGAAAAAATTAAATAGAAGGATCTATTGTCGGCTATTGCTCTAGGTGTAGCGGAGGAAGAAGCGCTTTTGAGTGGAAGATCGGCAGTCAAAAAACAGGGGTGCTTGAAAGAAGTGAAGAATGAGGCATTTTTTACCTATCAAATACAGATTGAAACCTACCCCCGCCTTATCCTGTGAAATTACAGGCACAAAAAAGCCCAGCAATAAGCTAGGCTAAAATGCACCAAAGCATTGAATGCTATGGGTTTTCATATGGTGGGCCTGGTCAGATTTGAACTGACGACCAAAGGATTATGAGTCCTCTGCGCTAACCGCTGCGCCACAGGCCCGTATGAGAGCACGCATGATACCCGTGCTGGTGGTGTAGGGCAAGATTCTATGCACCTAAATTGCTGTTTTAATAGTCTCTTTTTATTTTTGCGCCATGGTAGAGGATGTCTGAAAAGTTTTGGTTAGCTTTGTCTCGTTCATTCGTGTTGTTAGTGTCCATATCAGTTTGGGGGCGAGTTAAATAGCTGTGTCCTTTTTGTGTGCAGTCACCGCGCACTGGCGACCAGTAATTTTGTCCGATATTTTGCTGTGAGCCTTTAGGCATAAATGATTGTAAGGCAAAGCCTATACGGTGTTGATGCTGGCTTAGGTTGGGTTTTGAACCGTGAATTGTCATAGCGTGATGTAGCGACATTTGGCCTGGTTTTAGGATTAAATCCACAGCTTGGTCAGCATCAACATTACTCACCTCTTGCCCTCTGGTTAAGATGTTGTCTTCACCATAGGTATCTTTGTGGGGTTGGATGTCATTTAGGTGGCTACCTGGAATCATGCTCATACAGCCTGTATGGCGGTCGCTATGGGTGAGGGCTATCCATGGCGTAACAAAGTGACGTGGTGTGATGCCCATATAAGTTGCATCTTGGTGCCAGCTAACAAAATGGTTTGAGTTGGGTTCTTTGATAAATAGTACGCTACCCCATAAGGAAAAATGAGGGCCTAGTAGATCTTCTACTGCATCTAGAACCCTTGGATGGTAGGCCAATTCATCAAGAAACTTAAAACAAAGGTGGCCATTGTTGCGGTTTACACCAGTTAAGTGTGATGGGTATTTAGCCTCTGCGGTCTGCAAGCGCTGTGCGTAGGCCAAAGCCTCATCTTCAGACATTACATCAATAGGCGAAATGAAACCTTCTTTGTTATAGGCGCTAATTTGTTGCTGGCTAAGTACTTTGCCCATGGAACTCCTACATTGTTAACCGTTAGGTCATTACTGGCAATATATCTAATTGCACGAACAATATGCAAGGTATTGTAAGGTCTATTTCTCATTCTCTTATTGCACTAAACAATAGACTCAATAGGGGTTTGTCCATAGGCGTGTGCAATGAGGTATAATCTGCGTAATGAATCATATTAGGTGCAATTCAGCATGTCCGACGAAATTAATTACCAAAACAACCCTCTGCATGGATTAAACTTGAAGTCGATGCTCACGGAAATTGTTGATCACTATGGCTTTGAAATTCTTCACGCTTATTTGTATATTCATAGCTTTAAAACAAACCCTAGTGTTGAATCCAGTGTTAAGTTTTTAAAGAAAACCCAGTGGGCCCGTGAGAAGGTTGAAGCTTTTTATTTGTATAAGTTTAAGAACTTCCCCAAAGTGCCCAGTGATCAGTTCGAGTTGCCTCCTCGTGATCGTATTATTCCTGAAGATCAAAGCCCAGGTGAACCATGTGAGCTAAGTTTGGAAGATGCACAACGTTTGAACGAAGAACGTGAAAAGCGAGCTAGTGAATATGATCAGATGGCTGGGCGCAGTGGCGCCAAGCGTGATGGTGCTAGGCCCAGCTCTCGCTCAAATGACAAGCCTTGGGAAAAATCCACAGCTAAACCAGAATCTAAGTCACCTTGGAAGCCGCAGCCTAAAACCAATGCTCAAGCCTCTGTAAAACAAGCTGGTGCGGCACCTCTGGACCCTTGGGCCAGTTCACGTAACAAGCTCAAATCTTAGGGTAATACTTTTTAACATATTATATATAGTTAGCGCTGATGGGGACGTGCCATTTGTGGTTTATGTGGGTGGAGGGTTTCTCGGTATAAAGTGTAAAGACCAGACGCTAAGATAAAGCTGCTGCCTATTAGAGTGATATTATTAGGCCACTCATCAAACACTACCAGCCTAAATAGCATCGCTAACGATAATGAAATATATTCAAATGGAGCGGCTAGAGCGGCTTCGGCATGCCGGTATGCTTGGCTAATAAGGTAGCCACCTAAAGTACTGCCAACGCTTAGTAGAATAAATAGCTTGAAGTCATCGTACTGCCAAGGCCCCCAAGGCCTTAAAAGAAAGTTTAAAGAGGGGCTGCTTTCATTATTAAAGCGGCCATCCCCCACGCCTATCCACATAATGGTGCTCACGATTACAAAGGCTACTTGAATATAGAAGGTCATAGTAGAGGCTGATTCTGTATCGCGCATAGTCCGAGTGAGCGTGTGTAAACCGGCATAACAAAAGGCAGCACCAATAGGCAATAATGAAGCCAATATAAATTGGTTGCTGCCAGGTTGTACCATAATCAATACTCCTACAAAGCCTAAACCGATAGCAAACTACCGGTGTGGGCCCACGTATTCTTTTAAGAATATGATAGAAAATAAGGTGATGCTGCTGCTGGGGCTAATAAAGAATAATGCCACTGCGTCGGCTAGTGGCATGGCAGCTAAACCAAGAAAAAACAACATATTAGCCATTACTACACAACCACCTCTTACGAGGTGCCGCATGAGGCGTTTGGTTTTTAAATTCTGTAAGCCTTAGTGCCTGCCATCAACATCATTAAAATGACCACAATGCCAATACCTGAGCGCAGTAGTACAATTTGATGCAATGCATAGGCGTCACTACGAAACTTAATGGTGACGTCGGTACTGGAAAAGTACACGCTTGCGCCAACGGCATTACTGGATCTAAATAGGGGGTACGACATAAGCGTGAAACCAAGCACCAAAATAGGTGAGGTGCTCAGGGCAATATAGCGAATTTAACTGAAACAATACAGGATTATTAGCGGGTAAGGTTTTGGTGTCAGCCAGTTGTTTGGCAACCTCAGGGAGAATAAAAATAGGCTGAGTCAGCTGCAAAGCGATAAACGCCCAGCAGGTAGCTCAGCCTATGTAACGAAGTCTAGTCTTCAATGAAGCTACGCAAGTGGTCAGAGCGCATTGGATGGCGCAATTTACGTAATGCTTTGGCTTCAATTTGACGAATACGTTCACGAGTCACGTCAAACTGTTTGCCCACTTCTTCTAAAGTATGGTCTGTGTTCATTTCGATACCAAAACGCATCCGCAACACTTTAGCTTCGCGGGGGGTAAGGCCTGCTAATACATCTCTTGTGGCTTCCCGCAGGCCTTCGCCAGTGGCGGAGTCAATAGGAGAATCCATAGAGCTGTCTTCGATAAAATCACCCAAACTGGAATCTTCATCATCACCGATGGGAGTTTCCATAGAAATAGGCTCTTTAGCAATTTTAAGCACCTTACGAATCTTGTCTTCTGGCATTTCCATACGCTCACCTAGCTCTTCTGGCGTAGGCTCGCGGCCCATTTCCTGAAGCATTTGACGAGAGATACGGTTGAGCTTGTTAATGGTCTCAATCATATGCACTGGAATACGGATAGTACGGGCCTGATCTGCAATAGACCGGGTGATCGCCTGTCGAATCCACCATGTGGCGTAAGTAGAGAACTTATATCCACGGCGGTATTCAAATTTATCAACTGCTTTCATCAAACCTATGTTGCCTTCTTGAATAAGATCCAAGAACTGAAGTCCACGGTTAGTGTACTTCTTGGCAATGGAGATCACCAAACGTAGGTTAGCTTCTACCATTTCTTTTTTAGCACGACGTGCACGAGCCTCGCCCATGGTCATGCGGCGGTTGATGTCTTTAATTTCGCTCAGACTAATGCCTGCTTCATCAACAACCATAGACAATTTGCGTTGTGCACGGCGAAGGTCTACGGCATTTCGGCGTATGGCTGGTGCATAGTCTGCACCACTGGCAATAAGTTCATCTGCCCAACCAACGTTAGTTTCGTTGCCAGGAAACTCTGATAAAAACACATCACGCGGCATTTTTGCTTTGCGATTACAGATAACAGTGATGATTTTTTCTTGCGCACGAATACGAGCCAATGCACCACGTGGGTATTTAGCGACAGATTCAAAATGTTTAGGCACAAGTTTTAGTGGTGAAAACAGGAAACCAAGGTGAGCATAGGCTTCTTTAGCTTGCACGCTTTCGCGGCCATGTTGTTCAACAGCGAGAAGGGCAGTTACAAGTTGCTCTTCCAGCTCAGCAAAACGCTCAGCTGTTTCAATGGGGTCTGGTCCATTATCTGTTTCTTCCTCTTTCTCGTCATTGTCGCTCTTTACCACAGTGGTTGGGTTGATTGGTGACGGATTAGGTTCGCCATCTGGATCGATATAACCACTAAAGAGGTCACTTAAGCGGCCTTCTTCGGTAAAGATACGCTTGTAGGCATCAATAATAGTAATCACGCTATCTGGATAATGAGCCAAAGCACTCATGACATCGCGCAGCCCTTCTTCAATGCGTTTAGCAATGACAATTTCGCCTTCACGGGTGAGAAGTTCTACAGTACCCATTTCACGCATGTACATACGCACGGGGTCAGTGGTTCGGCCTGCCTCATTTTCTACAGCAGCTAATGCTGCTGCAGCTTCTTCAGCAGCAGCATCATCAGTAGAGTCGCCGTCTGCCATGAGTAGGGTTTCTGCATCAGGCGCTTGCTCAGATACGGTGATACCCATGTCGTTAATCATGCCAATAATGTCTTCGACTTGATCTGGGTCGGCAATGTTTTGTGGCAGGTGATCGTTAACTTCTGCGTAAGTTAAAAAGCCCTGCTCACGACCTTTTATGATCAGTTGTTTTAAGCGAGACTGTTGCTTTTCGTTGGCGGCCATGGCAACCCTATAGGTAAGTGAACGGATATTGAGAGATTCAGCGTTCCATTATAGTGGACAAACAAAGATTCTTCCACAAATGATAAGGAATTAGCTGATGAATTGTGCTTTTTGAAGTCTGCACGAGACGATAGCCTTTACGGGTCTGTTTTTGCGATGCCTAGCATGCCGCCCGATAGCCGTGAACCATAATAAGGTCCTTTGGATACCTATTGTCTACTTTTTAGCCGCTTTTGCAACCCTTCTTTTTCCTTTATAAGATCTTTTAGTTGTTGTTTGGTGGTAGCGTCGGCATTAGGTAGAGATACTAAGTGCAGTAGTTGGTTAAAACGTTCTTCAAAATGGTGCCCCAGCAAACGATTAATGGCTTCTTCTAATTGCTGGGGGTAGTCGCCCTGGGGTAGTAAAGACTCCATGGCTGCTAACTGGCGCAACATGGGCCAAGCGTCCCACGAGGCACATTCAATGTGCAACTCTGCTGGATTTGGCCAGCGTTTCAGTAACTTACTCATAGCTTGTACCGCACCCAGTAGTTGCAGGAGCACCCTGGCATCTTGCATCTTTAATTCGGCTAAGTGGGCAGGGATTTCATGGATATGTTCAACAGTTTCTGGGTGTCGTAAGATTATCCTAATGGCCGCTTGGGCAGGATTTTGAACTTTTGGTAGGGTGGCACTAAAATGTTGTCTTGATGGTTGAGAGTGCTCGGTAGTAAAAGAGGATTGATAGTGTTCATGGTGCCAGTGGTGGGAATCTTCCACTGTATCTGAGTTAATATCCGCCATACGGTAATCGGAATAATCATCAGCGCTATTGTGAGTAGTAATTTGTGCAGACCCAGGAGGTATTGTCGGTGCCGGTTTTTTTTTGGGGCTGTCCTGAGTTTTAGTATTAACATCAGAAATAGGCACTGTGGAAGGCGCTTTCAGAGCGCTTAGTTCTGCTAAAGTGTCTTTATCTAAGCCCGTTATTTTGCTTAATCGAGCCTGCATCATGCTGCGCATAATTCCTTTGGGGATGGTTTCGATTAATGGGCTAGCATCGGTGGCTAGTTTTGCGCGATGCTCTAGATTATGTGGGTCTAGATCTTGGCCCAAGCGTTGAAACAAAAAATCACTCAGCGGTGTGGCCTCGGTGATACGGGCAGTCAGTTTTTCGTTGCCTTCTTGGCGCACTAATGAATCGGGGTCTTCTCCATCTGGTAATAATAAAAAGCGCGCTTGTCGTCCATCTTCCATAAAGGATAGGCAGGTATGCATAGCACGGTCTGCAGCTTTTAAACCAGCGGCATCACCGTCAAAACAAAATACCACTTCGCTCACTAGTTTAAAGATACGCTCTAAGTGAAAGGTGCTGGTGCTGGTGCCAAGGGTGGCTACGGCATAATTAATATTGTGTTGTGCTAGGGCAACTACGTCCATGTAGCCTTCAACCACCATAATGCGCTTAAGGTTACGTTCATGTTGGCGGGCTTCGTAGAGGCCATAAAGTTCTTTTTGTTTATGGAAAACTACAGTTTCTGGTGAGTTCAGGTACTTGGGCTTGTCGTCTCCCAAAACTCGGCCCCCAAAGGCAATAATGCGGCCTTTGTAATCTTTGATAGGGAACATAATGCGATCACGGAAACGGTCATAGCGGCGTTTATTTTCTTCTTTCTCTACTAGCATGCCAGCATCTATAAGTGCTTGTTCTTGCTCCTTTTCTGGTGCTAATTCGTGCATTAAATTTTGCCAACCAGTGGGGGCGTACCCTACGCCAAACCGCTGCGCTATCTGGCCACTCAAACCTCGTCCTTTAAGGTAAGTTACGGCCTTTTGTCTTTCTGGATGACGACGTAACTGGCTCTGATAAAATTGACTAGCGCGGTTTAATAGGTCGTAGGCTTGATTGCGAGCTTGGGTTTTAGCTTGGCTGGCTGCAGATGCCGCTTTACTGGTAATGCTATCGTCCTTAGGAACAGTGAGGCCAGCTTTACCCGCCAGCTCTTCTACAGCTTCAGGAAAGTTAAGGTTTGCTAGCTGCATCAAAAAACCAATGGCGTTGCCGCCAGCGCCGCAGCCAAAGCAATAGTAAAACTGCTTATCTGGGGCAACGCTAAAAGAGGGTGTCTTTTCTTTATGAAAAGGGCAGCATGCTGAATAGTTGCGGCCTGTTTTTTTGAGTTTTACGTGCCCGTCCACTAGGTCGACAATGTCGGTGCGGTCGAGAAGGTCATCAATAAATGATTGCGGTATTCGTGACGCCACGTGGTTTGCCTTTTAATAAAAGCCTAAGCAAGTTGTGCTTTAATCTTACCACTAACTTTGCCAATATCAGCGCGACCTTGCAACTGTGGCTTGAGAATGCCCATAACTTTTCCCATGTCTTGCATGCTAGTGGCACCAGAATCAGTAATGGCTAGGGATATAAGGGCACCTACTTCGTCATCAGTGAGTGGGGTAGGCAAAAATTCTTGGATCACACTCATTTCTGCGTGCTCTACATCGGCTAAGTCTTGGCGGTTGGCAGCTTCATATTGGCTGATAGAGTCGCGACGTTGCTTAAGCATTTTATCAAGAACTGCTAAACCGCGTGCCTGGTCTACTTCAATACGTTCGTCCACCTCGATCCGTTTGAATTCTGACAGCATGGTTCTAATACAGGTTAGGCGAAGTTTGTTTTTGTCACGCATGGCTTGTTTTTGAGCGTCTTTAAGTTGAAGCTTTAAATCGGACATGGTGAGATCTCGCTATGTTAGTTTCAGTAATGGAAGTGATGCTTATATTACGTTTAACCTAACCATAAGCTTCGCCTGCGTATAATACGTAAACGACAGAAACGACGAAGGGGCGGGTAACTGAAAAACCGCCCTTTT
>CAJXEN010000058.1 GCA_913052465.1 uncultured Oceanospirillaceae bacterium | reverse complement strand
TGCTCTAAATTGAGCGATTCAGACCATGCCAATTCTCTATGTAGGGATTTGGGAGGCTGGTTAAGTTAGACCTCACGGGCGTCAGCTGGTAGGGTATGCGGCCTAATTTCACTACCAGCATATAGCATATTCCCTTGATTACTACCGCAAACATCACCATGCAGTTTGGCGCTAAGCCATTATTCGAAAACATTTCAGCTAAATTTGGCAATGGCAATCGCTACGGTCTTATTGGCGCTAACGGATGTGGCAAGTCCACCTTCATGAAAATACTCAGTGGTGAATTAACACCGACTGCTGGTAATGTTTCCTTCTCTCCCAACGATACAGTAGGCACTCTCAGTCAAAACCAATTTGCTTTTGAAGAGTACACTGTAATTGATGCAGTCATCATGGGGGATGCCAAGCTGTGGCAAGTAAAACAAGATCGCGAAGCCATTTATAGCCAACTCGAAATGAGCGAAGACGATGGCATGAAAGTGGCTGAGTTGGAAGTTGAATTTGCAGAAATGGACGGCTACAGTGCTGAAAGTCGTGCTGCAGAAATCCTCACTCAAGCAGGCATTGACGAATCTTTCCACTGGGGGTTAATGTCGCAAGTTGCACCAGGATGGAAGCTACGAGTATTATTGGCTCAAGCTTTATTTGCTGATCCTGATATTTTGCTGTTAGACGAACCTACCAACAACCTTGATATCACCACTATTAATTGGCTAACAGAAGTACTAAGTCAACGTCGTAGTACCATGATCATTATCTCTCACGATCGCTACTTCCTAAACTCAGTGTGTACCCACATGGCCGATATCGACTACGGTGAGTTACGCGTTTACGCCGGCAACTACGAAGCTTACACTGCTGCATCTAACTTAATCCAAGAGCAATTGCTCTCATCAAATGCTAAGAAAAGTGCTGAACGTGAAGAGCTACAGCAGTTTGTGGCTCGATTCTCTGCTAACGCATCTAAAGCTAAACAGGCCTCCTCGAGAGCTAAAAAATTGGAAAAAATCCAGCTGGATGAAGTTGTTGCATCGAGTCGAATTTCTCCGTATATCGGTTTTTCCCCCATAAAAAACTCCACCGCCAAGCATTGGTAATAGAAAAACTTAGCCATGGTTTTGAAGGCAACTCTTTATTTAACAACGGCGAGCTTATTCTAGAGGCCGGCTCGAAGCTTGCCGTCATTGGAGAAAACGGTGTAGGTAAAACAACTTTTTTACGTTGCTTATTAGATCAACTTAAAGTTAATACTGGCGTCATCAAATGGTCAGAAAATGCCGCACTCGGATACTGCCCCCAGGACAGCACTAGCGATTTTAACTGCGATTTAACACTATTTGACTGGATTTCTCAGTGGCGTACACCTAAGCATGACGACCTTACTGTAAGAAGCATGTTAGGTCGCTTATTATTCACCGCAGACGACTACCTAAAGAAAGTAGCGGTATGCTCTGGTGGTGAGAAAAATCGTCTATTGTTTGGTAAGTTAATGATGCAAGACACCAACGTACTGATCATGGATGAACCAACAAACCACTTGGACATGGAAGCAATTGAGTCTCTTAACAAAGCACTAAAGGCCTACGATGGTACGTTAATTTTCGTAAGTCACGACCGCGAATTTGTATCCTCATTAGCTACTAGAGTGGTAGAGATTAAAGAACAATCATTAGTTGATTTCCACGGTACCTATGCCGAATACCTAGCTAAGCAAGAGTTAGATAACAGGTAAGGTAACATTAAGGTCCACAAAAGCCAGCCACTATGCAGCTACCACCCACGGCGTACATTAATAACCCATCGCCATTGATAATGGGAGTTAGCGTAAAGGTATAACCACCAGCTGATGTGGTTCCAGTGCCTGTGATCGCACCACTACTACTGGATAGTGTGATGCTTTGAGTATTATCACTGGAACTAGCGGCAGGCATGGCCAGCTCTGCAAAGGTATCACAGGCGCTTATATCCTCGCCTGCCTGCAACAAACAAGCAGATTGGGCGATCCGTAAGGCATGGCTGTGTTGCACCACTTCCATAAACCGCGTTTTTTGCAGGTAGGTTTGATAGGTAGGTACGGCAAAAGCGGACAAAATACCAATTAAGGCTACTACTAATAGCAATTCAAGCAAAGAAAACCCTTTAGTTAGACCTGCCCTTTTAGCGTCCAAATCAAGACTATTATTGGGGGTATGCAACACATCACACTCCTGTGATTAGTTTTAATTCCCTTTAAAGATAGCTCAGATGTGTATTTTTGCAAATGGCGTTACGAGTCAACTTTTGCTGTTGAGCTAATCTTGTTGGTTTACTGGTTCCAACAATGCACTAGAGAAGTCATTTTCCAACTCATCACCAGCAATCGCATAATCACCACTAGCCCAGGCACCCAAGTCAATTTGCTGACAGCGCTCACTACAGAAAGGTCTGTAGATGTTTTCTGGGTTCCAAATAAGCTCCTTTTGGCACTGAGGGCAAGGGTATTGGGGTTGAGAGGATTGACTCATAGTTGATGTTCCGTCATATGGCAAAGGTGCTGATGTAATTGTAATACTTGCTCACTAAGGTGGTGCAGATCTTGTTGATTATCCAGCACCCAATCAGCCTTGTCTAAACGTTGCTGTCGTGGCATTTGACTACCGATAATAGCGTCAATCTGAACCACCGCACTGCCATCTCTTTTGCAAGCTCGCTGCCTTTGTAACTGCACACTGGCGTCTACTACCACAACAAAATCGGTTTTATTATGTTGAGATGTTTCTAGTAACAAAGGGGACTCTAGAATAGCATAGATACCAGAGGCTGCGGCAAGTTGCTCGTGAATAGCAATAGTTATAAGTGGATGTAATAATGATTCTAACCACTGTTTTTGCACGTTATTGGCGAAAATTTTCTGACGTAAGGCGGCGCGATCCAAAGCTCCGTCCTTAAGTAATATTTGGCTACCGAAATATTTAGCGATATGGTTTAACGCAGGGCTGCCTTTTAGCACCACTTCTCTGGCCACCTGATCAGCATCAACCACCGAAATACCCATAGCTTTGAGCTGCGCACTTACAACACTTTTACCGCTGCCAATGCCACCAGTGAGACCTACAATCATATTTACTACCCCCTAAACCAACAAGGGACATTATATCAGTACTGCCATATAGTCACATCATTTGCCCTACTTGAAATAGTGGCAAATACAACGCCACCAGAATTAAACCCACAAACATTGCCACCAAAATGAGTAACACTGGCTCTAAAAGCTGTTCTAACCACTGACTTTGGCTTAGCACCTGAACCTCATAATAACTTTGTAATTGGGTAAAGCTCAAGGCTAAGTTACCTGCTGCTTCCCCTATACGGACCAGTTGCAACACTTGTGGCTGCCATGCCATTTTAGTTAATATCTGGCTTAGCTTTTGGCCTTGGTGAAGACCCACGATAGCCCTTTCTAGATCGCTAGATATCCGCTGCCAAGTGCTGCCATTAGCGGCTAAACGCAAGCAGTCCAGCAATGGCACACCCGCTTTAAAGGTAAGAGAAATTACTAAAAAAACGTCAGCTTGGCTGTGTAAATACATCAATCGGCCAAAGCCTGGAATATGCCACAGTAGCCATTCTAACCTCAGCTTAATTTTGGGCACAGACCAAAGCCAAAGAAACCCCATATAACCCAATATAAGGGCTGCTAGCACACCATCCGTGCTCTCCTTGGCAACATGGGAAAAATCTAGCAACCACCTTGTCAGAAGTGGCAGCTCATAAGCCCCTGTGGCATATAAATTAGCCACTTGAGGCACCACCCAATAAACGATCAACATGCAGACTGCCCAGCCACTAAGTAGTGTGACCAAAGGCATGAACAAGCTGCGCTTAAAACGACGCTTTAAGTTTGCCTGCCGTACACTTTGTTGGTGAATTTGAGTCAACAGCTGCGCCAACTCACCACTGGCCTCACCAGCTGCCACTAGCTGCACTATGGTGGGTGGAAATATTCGACTTTGTGACAAGGCCTTAGAAAAACTTGCTCCAGTTAATAGAGCACTTTGAAGCTGTATGAGTTCATAACGTAACCAGCTAGAGGCCCGTTCTAAATGAACCAGAGTGATACAAGTTAGCAAGGGTAAACCTGCAGTTAATAATTGGGCCCACTGACCCAATAAAATAAGTAAGTGTTTATGATCGATCCGTTGAGGCCAATGACGCTGCCAAGGCCAAAGATATTGAGACTTGTTAAGTTGAATACCTTCTAATGCCAGTTCAGATCGTAACAGCTGCTTGTTAGCACACCAGCGCACGCCACTAGTTTGAACATGCTTTGAATCCAAGCCATACCACAGCCACCAATGCCACATTACCAAGTCACTCGATTAACTTCAGCAAAACTGGTATGCCCTGACAGGACGCGCCACAATCCCTGACGCCAGACACCACTCTCACCCTTTAGCTCCTGCACCCTTCTTTGAGCCACTGAGTCGCGCTTATACTGATCCATTACCATTGGATCAAATACCCCAAAGCGGCCCTTATAGCCCTCATGACAAGCCTCACAGCCCACAGGCACACACAGATTCACTACGCCAAAACATAAATTGTAGCTTGCCACTGCCTCCAACCATTCTTCACTGCCCATTGCAGCCAGCTGCGGTGGGCTCATCGACTGCTTACATTGATTACACAAGCGGCGCACTAGGCGTTGATTAATAATTAAACTCAAACAGTAACTCAGGGCGAGCATATCCACCCCTAAACCGTGGCAGCGGTGCATGGCTTCACTAATACTACTTGTATGCATTGAGGTCAGAAGTAGGTGTCCAGTTTGTGCCGCTTTTAAGGCAACGTCTGCACTATCAAAGTCACGCAACTCACCTAACATAATCACATCTGGGTCTTGACGCAGCAAAGCCCGTAGAATATGACTAAAAGACAAGTTGATAGTGTTATTTACCGCCACTTGGTGCACACCCTGCAGCGCTATTTCTACCGGGTCTTCTGCACTAACAGTATTAATATAAGGTGTTTGAATTTGTTTCAAACAGCTATACAAAAACATTGTTTTACCGCTGCCAGTAGGGCCCGTTACAAGAATAAGGCCTTGGGGTTTACGCAACTGACAATTAACAGTCTCCAGCTGTTCGGGTGATAGTCCTTGCTGGGTGATATCAATATTTTGTTGTTGCCACTGCAACCGTAGCACCAATTTCTCACCCCAGTGCCCGGTTAAACTACTACAGCGAATATCGACCCACTTATCGTTTAATTGCCACTGAAAGCTACCATCTTGCGGCCGGCGCGACTCACTAATATCCATTCCTGATAACAGCTTAATACGCACTATAATAGCGTCAGCAGTAGGTGCTGGTAATTGATCAAAGGGTGTTTTAAGCAGCTGCATAAGCCCATCCACGCGCATACGTACACGCATGCTCTGGGGAAAAGGCTCCAAATGTAAATCAGAAGCGCCAGCTACGGCGGCGATTTCTATCAGCTGGTCTGTCAAGGCAATGACGTTGTTAAGTGATACAGGGTTGTAAAAGGGAATATCAGACATCTACGCATCCTTGCGTTATTTACCGATGGTTTAAGCTTAGTTTATATTTTACCAATAACCCCTACTTTACCAATAACCCCTATGTTTCTTTATTTTAGTTCATCTCACCACTAAGCTGGCGTGCTAGGTCAACGGCATAGTTATCGGTCATACCGCCAATAAAGTCCATAGTGCAGCATAAGGCCTGATAGGCAGTGGCGTCTTTTGCAGGGCGATGTGTGCCCATCAGTGCAAGATGCTTTTCTGCTTTAAAAGATAGCCGCTCATCACCCGCTTGCTGGTCTACAGCTAATGCAGCAGGAACAAATCCATCCAACAATTTCTCAAGCACGGAATAAGCAGCCAACTCTGTCCGATGGCGCTCTGGTGCCAAGAAAATACGGTTTTTTGCCAACGCTTTAGCATCTCCGATCACTTGCTGAGTGACAGGGTCACAGTGGGATATTAGGTCACCCTCCAAGCAACCTTCTAATAAAGCGGGTATGTGCTGCATAAATGCATGTGCGGCTGACTGCACAAGATAGTCAATCACTTTACCGCGTAATAATGCCAAGCGACGAGTAGAGTAATATGCATCAACCATTGCCGTGCGCTGAGGCACAACTAAAGGCCCCGTAATCGGTGCCAACAACTCCAAAACATCTTGCTCGTCTAGAATACCCAGTTCTACACCGTCTTCTAAATCAATAATGGCGTAACAAATATCATCAGCAGCTTCCATTAGATAAACCAATGGATGACGACACCATTCAAAGTCTGCCTGCTGTAGCAGCCCTAAACGGCCTGCAATATCGGCAAGTATATGTTTTTCTGACTGTAAGGCACCAAACTTAGACTTACGCTCACACTGGATAGAGTTCGATAACCATGGGTATTTGAGAAAACTGCCCAAGGTAGCGTAGGTAAGCCGCATACCACCCTTAAACTGATGGTACTCTAACTGGGTAAGGGTACGCAGCCCTTGGGCATTACCTTCAAAATTAAGTAAATCCGCCTGTTCTGCTAGGCTTAGCCGAGTCATGCCACCTTGTTGTGCGTAGCTAGCAAACCAATGGCGAATTGAGCTCTCACCAAAGTGACCAAATGGTGGGTTACCAATATCATGGGCTAAACACGCTGACTGCACGATAGCACCTAGGTCATGGGGCTCGATCCAATCTGGCCAATTAACCTGATTTTTCAAGCGATGCCCCACCTGAATACCCAAACTGCGACCCACACTAGACACCTCTAAACTATGGGTTAGTCGATTGTGGACATGATCATTATGAGACAGTGAATGAACTTGGGTTTTATGCCCCATACGTCTAAATGCGCTTGAAAATATCAGTCGATCATAGTCTTTGTGAAATGGAGTGCGGCTTTGTTGGTGTTGTACTGTATAGGGCTTGCCAAAACGCTGATCAGCTAACAAACCTTGCCATGTCATGGCCATTGTTGATGTCCTTGTGCTTAAGTAACAAGCGCTGCTGTTACTCTGGATGGATATAATGCTCCACGCACAAAACGTGTCCTACTATACCCACCATAGTGTAAGTAATTGCTACTCTAGCACGATTATAGAACGAATGCGTGACAGGGTAGCGTCACCTATGCCTTTGACATCTAGCAGTTGCTCTAAACTAGTAAACCCTCCTAGTTGCTCACGCAAGGCAATAATAGCTGTTGCCCTAACGTCACCTACACCATTAAGGGCCTCTGCAAGCTCAATAGCTGTGGCTGCATTGATGTTAATCGGTAGTGTACCTTGAGCTAGGGAGAGGGGCGAAAAAGACCCTAGGGTAATGGCAGCGGATAATAGCAATAAGGCTATTTGGCGAGTTAACTTCATAATCTACTCCTTGATTAAAAAAATGAGTCTCCAATTCCATGAGACTCACTAATCCTAGCACAAAATAATAACCACGCTAGGCTATCGTAAAAAGCCTTAGTTATTTAGGCTGTTATATAAGCTGATATAAACTCTACGATGTAAGCTGGTGGGTAGGCTGGTCGGCAACCTGCTGGGCAAGCTCTCGCTCAATCAACTCTAATGCTTTCATGGGATCATCAGCTTGCGTAATCGGCCTACCAATCACTAAGTAGTCGCTACCCGAAGCAATCGCTTGGGCAGGGGTCAAAATCCGTTTCTGGTCTCCCGCCACAGCAAAAGAGGGGCGTATTCCAGGGGTCACTAATTTAAAGTCCGGCCCTAACTCAGACTTCAATAATGCCGACTCTTGGGCTGAACAAACAACACCATCAAAACCCGAATCTTTGCTCAAGTGAGCCAATGAAAGCACTCGTTCCGCCGGTGATTGGTCTATGCCTGTAGCTTTCAAACCCTTAGCATCCATACTGGTCAGCACTGTTACTGCTATTAATAACGGTTGATGACCACCTTTGGCTTTGAGTGCAGATTGAGTTGTTTGCATCATCTCAACACCACCACTGGCGTGCACATTAACCATCCAGACCCCCATACGTGCTGCTACCAAAACCGCTTTTGCTACAGTGTTTGGAATATCATGGAATTTAAGGTCTAGGAAAATTTCGAACCCTTGTTGTTGTAATTGCTCGACCAACTGTGGTCCAGCTGCAGTAAAAAGTTCTTTACCTACTTTTAAACGACAGCAGGTTGGATCTAACAGCTGAGCCATAGCAATGGCCTGGGCTGCAGATTGATAATCCAAGGCCACAACAATGGGTGAATCTTGCTTCAAGTTACTCTCCTTCTAATCCGTAAATGGGTTTGGTGCTGCCCCACTGGTGGCAACTAGGACATTGCCAATGCATTGAGTTTCCCGCAAAACCACATTGCCGACAACGATACTGCGGCTTACTACTTTGTAGCGCTACAGTAAGACCTTTGAGTACTTGCAAACTATCTTTTGCATTCTCAGATGCCCATTGCATGTGTAGATCTATTAGATAGTTGAAGCCCTTTAAAGATGGCCTTTGACGCAATTTTTCGGTCACATAGGCGGCTGCATCAGACTCATTATTCTGGCCTATTTCGTGAGCCTGCGCTAATAATAAGCTAGTACATGGGTGTTGCGACATGGTTTGGCCCAACCAAGCTTGCCATCCATCGATGTCTGCTAACTCAATAAAGCATAAATGGAGCGGCTTAATTATTTCAGGTAACAGCTGGAAGTCTTGCTGAACCATGGTCAACAAGTGTCTTTTGGCATCTGTGTAGTTGACTTGCTGCATGCTTAATTGAGCTCGCAGCAAGCTCACCCTTGGGTTATCGGCATTATGGCGTTTAGCACGCTTTAAGTAGGCCAGACATTCTTGATGTTGCTTTGATTGTAAAAGTTCTTCGGCCAGTTCGCAGCAAAAGTGGGATAACCGATGGGCTAAATCGACGCTAGCTGATACGTTAGCCGCAGAGCCTGCGGCTAGGGCTTTGTGCCAGTCCTGCTCACGCTGGTATACATCCACTAACAGCTCTGTCGCTTTAGCTTTCTGCTGATTCGGTTGTTGAGCGACATCAAGCAGTAGTTCTTCTGCACGGTCCAATAGGCCTGCTTTGATAAAATCGTGCGCTAATTCCAGTTCCGCAAGCATCAACTGTTCTTGATCTAGACCTTGGCCAGAAAGCAGGTTTTGATGAATTTGGATGGCTTTATCGACTTCGCCACGGTGCCGAAACAAACTTCCCAAAGCTAAGTGGGTGTCTACAGTTTGAGGGTTAACTTCTAAGGCATGGATAAACAACTCCAACGCCTCATCTGTTTGCTGGTTTAACAGGTAGTTAAGGCCACGATAATAATCAGCTTGTAAACCCAATTGAGAATTTTGTTTTTGCCGACTTTCTCTTTGACCTAACCACCAACCAATACCTACAGCAGCTATTAATACAATAATTAATGAGGCCTCCATACTTAGCGGGCAACCTTATTATTCGACTGAGTCAATTTAGACAATTGACGCTGTAACTGAGCATTTTGACGCTTCAATTTAAGAGTCACAAAGCTGTAGATAAATGCACAAAAGAGCACACCCATCGCCAAGCTTAACAACATTAAAATAGCCATACTCATTGGGGGTAATTGAAAGAAGATAAGATCTAAAGAAGCGGCTTGGCTATTGCGTGCGCTAAACAACACACCAACAACCAAGGCCACCATGATGATGATGACGAACAATACTGCCTTTATTAATTTCACGTATTAATACCTAATCAGGGTGGTTGAAGCACTGCCAACCTCTATCGACGATAGTCCATTATAGACTATCGTTTACCTGATCGCGTAATTCTTTACCTGGTTTAAAGTGAGGCACATACTTTGCTGCTAATTCTACTGATTCGCCAGTTTTTGGATTGCGCCCGGTTCTGGGCGCTCGATAGTGTAAACAAAAGCTGCCAAAGCCTCTTATTTCAATTCGATCTCCTGCTGCCAAAGCATCGGCCATATGGTCAATAATAGCCTTAACTGATTGCTCCACATTCTTCACAGGAATACCTTCGAAGCGATCAATCAAATTTTCAATGAGTTCAGACTTACGCATAGCCTATCCTTTTTATTATTTTTTAAGCTGTTCCTTAATCAGATCACCGATAGTGGTCGGCCCTTCAGATTCAATCGACTTGGTATTCAGCTCCTGCATTTGCACACGTTGTGCAGCTACTTCCTGCGCCCTGATTGCCAAACTTATAGAGCGGCCTTTACGGTCTAAGCTGGAAACAAAGCTAGTAATCGATTGACCTTCTTTAAAGTCTGAAAGTTCTTGTCCATGAGCTAATTCGCCACGTTTTAAGAAACCTTGTACATTATCAGCTAGGTCAACCAATAAACCGCCAGAGGTAACCTCTGCAATGGTGCCAATGACCTCCGCACCCTTGCCGTTAGCCGTTACATAAACGGAGAAAGGGTCACCTGCCATTTGTTTGATACCAAGAGCCACACGTTGACGCTCCGTATCAATAGATAAGATCACCGCTTCGATATGCTGGCCTTTCTGGTAGCTTTCCAACAAGCTTTCATCGCTCTTATTCCAGTCAACATCCGACACATGAACAAGGCCATCAATACCATCTTCTAGACCGATGAATAGGCCAAAATCAGTCTTAGAGTTTAGTTTGCCAGAAACTTTGTCACCTTCTGAATACTGCTTAGAGAAGGCAACCCAAGGGCTTTCGCTGCATTGCTTCATGCCTAAAGACAAGCGACGCTTCTCACCGTTGATATCCAGGATCATTATTTCAATTTCTTCACCGACAGATACCATTTTAGATGGGTGCAAGTTACGCTTCATCCAACTCATTTCAGAGGCGTGGACTAGGCCTTCAATACCATCAGAAACCCGAGCAAAACAACCGTAATCTGTGACTGTGGTCACTGTGGCAGACAGACGACTACCAACAGGATAAGTGTCTGTGAAGCTGGTCCAAGGATCCTGCTGCAGCTGCTTTAAACCTAAAGAGACACGTTGTTTTTCGGCATCAAATTTCAATACTTTTACTTCAATATCAGCACCCGCTGTTAACATTTCACTGGGGTGTTTAATACGTCGCCAAGCAATGTCAGTAATGTGCAGCAAGCCATCCAGCCCACCTAGATCAATAAAGGCACCATAATCAGTTAAATTCTTCACAAAGCCTTTCACTACCGCACCTTCTTCGAGTGTCGATAACACCTGAGCACGCTGAGCTTTGTTGGCTTCATCCATTAAAGCTCGGCGAGACACAACAACATTGTTGCGCAGCATATCGAGTTTAATGATCTTGAATTCTAGATCAATGCCCTCTAAATGAGACACATCTTGTAACGGGCGGGTATCAATCAGGGAACCTGGGAGGAAGGCACGGATGCCACCTAATTCGACATTAAATCCACCTTTAACACGAGCGCTAATAACGCCAGTAACAGTTTCGTCATCAGTTTGGATTTTTTCGAGTTGATGCCAACGTTCCATTTCACGAGCACGTTCGCGAGATACTTGGGTCGCACCTAAGCCATCTTCAATTTCCTGCAGGGCAACTAAAACTTCGTCCCCAACAGCAACTTCTAGCTCGCCAGCCTCATTAAGAAATTCACTGCGTGAAACCACGCCTTCAGACTTTAAGCCAACATTAATGGTGACAACTTCACTATCAATAGCAATGACTACACCTGTAATCAAAGAACCCTTTTTCATCTCTACCTGTTTAAGACTTTCTTCAAACAAGTCTGCGAAACTTTCGCCCATGGTAATACCCGATGAGGTTGACGATGCGCTCAGAACTGACTAGCAGTGCGGGCGTCTCGAGATACCTCTTGTTAGTTAATGTTAGGTAAAAGTATTATAAAACACCTTTACTATGAATAATTGTGAGAATCTTTTGTTCCACATCTAAAATGCTCATGTGAGTACAATCAATTACTAACGCATCGTCTGCAGGTTTTAAAGGAGCGATAGTACGATTTTCGTCGCGCTCGTCCCGCTGCTGAATATCCATCAGTATGTCCGACAGGCTAGCACTCAAACCTTTGCTTTTCAACTGTTTATAACGTCTATCCGCCCGTTCTTGTGCGCTAGCCGTTAAGAAAACCTTTACTGAGGCTTCTGGAAAGATCACTGTTCCCATGTCGCGCCCATCTGCAACTAAACCTGGCAATTCTGCAAACGCTCGTTGACGCTCTTGTAAAGCCTTACGCACCAGGGTGAGGCTTGCTACCTTTGAAGCATTCATGCCACACGCTTCAGTGCGAATAGAAAGGCTCACATCCTCCCCTTCCAACACAACCCGAACACCATCACCGTGGGCTTTAAACTGCACGTCTAAACAAGCGGCAATATCAGCTACAGCCAACTCATTTTCTGGGCTAACACCATGGTGCTCTGCGGCTAAAGCCACTAAACGATATAGCGCTCCACTATCTAGTAAGTGATAACCTAAACGGTCCGCTAGTATTTTACATAATGTACCTTTGCCAGAGCCACTAGGGCCATCGATGGTAATGATGGGGACATTTTTCATGACTGAAATTCCTCGTCAAGTGTCATACCTACCGTACGCACTAGTTCGACAAAGTTAGGGAAAGATGTAGCCACATGAGCACAATCTAAAATTTTCAATTCAGCTGAAGCCCGCAAAGCAGCGATAGTAAAGGCCATAGCTATACGATGGTCGTGGTGAGTGACAATCTGTGCAGATTGAAACTGTGCAGCTGCACCCATACCTTCAATAATGGCGCCATCTACCGTGCCTTCAATGGTAATTCCCATTAACCTTAGGCCATCTACCATCGCTTGAATTCGGTCACTTTCCTTTACTCGCAACTCTTCTGCCCCAGTTATAATTGTCGTACCCGTCGCACAAGAAGCTGCAACCATTAATGCTGGAAATTCGTCAATAGCTAATGGCACTTGGTCTTCTGGCACATGAATACCTTTGAGTGGCGCATATTTGATATGTAAGTCGGCTACCGGTTCACCGCCCACTTCTCGTTCATTTTCAACGGTAAGATCGGCGCCCATTAAACGTAGGATGTTAACCACACCGATTCGAGTAGGGTTCATGCCAACGTGCTCAATCACCAGGTCTGAACCTGGGCAGATAGCAGCGGCTACTAAAAAGAAAGTTGCTGATGATATATCTGATGGCACATCAATGTCGGTGGCCTTAAGCTGCCCTTGACCTACAATAGAACAGGTATCAGCTGATCGTTCAACCCCATAGCCAAACCCTTTAAGCATACGCTCTGTGTGGTCACGGGTGGGTGCTGGTTCGGTAACGCTAGTCTTTCCTTGAGCATACAAACCAGCCAACATGACACAAGACTTCACTTGCGCACTGGCCATAGGTAAGTCGTAATGAATACCCGTTAACTGTTGGCCACCTTTAATTTTCATTGGTGGACAGCCACCCTTGGCAGTATCAACTACAGCACCCATTAAGCGTAATGGTTTAGCCACCCGTTCCATAGGACGCTTGTTTAGCGACACATCACCACTAAGCTCCACATCAAATGCTTGGCCCGCCATTAAACCTGCCATTAAGCGAATAGTAGTACCCGA
>CAJXEN010000057.1 GCA_913052465.1 uncultured Oceanospirillaceae bacterium | reverse complement strand
CTCAAGAAACGGGCAAACCGCTATGGGAAACACGGACAGAAGCAGCAGCAATGGCTGGCAAAATAGACCTGTCAGCTAAAGCTTACGAAGAACGTACCGGGGTCGTGAGTAAACCAGCACCACCAGGCACTCAAGCATGGTTGCGCCACCGCCCCCATGGTGTTGTGGCTGTATTTGGCCCTTACAACTTCCCCGGTCATTTACCAAACGGCCACATTGTTTCTGCCCTTTTAGCGGGTAACACCGTGGTATTCAAGCCGAGCGAGCAAACACCGATGGTGGCTGAACTCACCATTAAATGTTGGTTAGATGCAGGCCTACCCGCTGGCGTTATCAACCTAGTACAAGGTGCCCGTGAAACCGGCATAGCATTAGCTAACCACAATGGTATTGACGGTCTATTCTTTACCGGTAGTTCTAGCACAGGCATGTTGTTGCATAAGCAATACGCCGGTCGTCCAGAAAAGATTTTGGCTTTGGAAATGGGTGGTAACAACCCATTAATTGTAAGCCAAGTAACAGACCAGCGCGCAGCAGTGCATGAAATCATCCAATCTGCCTATATTTCTGCTGGTCAGCGCTGTACCTGCGCTCGTCGTTTGTATGTGCCTAATGGCGTAGCCGGTGATACCTTAATAAGCTTGTTAGTCACTGCGATTGGCAAAATTCATGTGGGTTTGTACGATGCCGAACCTGCGCCGTTTATGGGTTCTGTAATATCCTTTACAGCTGCACAAAATTTACTCACAGCTCAGCAGGGTTTAATTAACCAAGGAGCCAAAGCTCTAGTCACTATGACCCTGTTGGTGGAGGGTACCGGCTTACTAAGCCCGGCATTGATCGATGTAACAAATGCTAAAAACTTGCCAGACGAAGAGTACTTTGGACCACTATTAACCTTAGTGCGATACGACAGTTTCGAGCAAGCCATCGACATGGCTAACAATACCAGCTTCGGTTTGTCAGCTGGTTTG
This sequence comes from uncultured Oceanospirillaceae bacterium, assembly GCA_913052465.1. Lineage (GTDB taxonomy): Bacteria > Pseudomonadota > Gammaproteobacteria > Pseudomonadales > Balneatricaceae > Njordibacter. Next base: position 12,697 of record CAJXEN010000057.1, on the reverse strand, counting down.
CTAAGCGACTCCCGCGAGGAATACGATTATTTTCTCCCACGCATTCGTGCCGGCATCGTCAACTGGAATAAACAAATCACTGGTGCCAGTGGTGCAGCACCATTTGGAGGCATAGGAGCCAGTGGCAACCATCGTGCCAGTGCGTTCTATGCAGCTGATTATTGCGCCTACCCTGTGGCCTCAATCGAAGCTGATGCCTTAACCATGCCAGCACAACTAAGCCCTGGCTTAGATCTTTAAGGAGCAAACCATGAGCACGTCCATTGCAGCTTGCGAAGCTAACTTTGATGGCCTAGTGGGCCCAACCCACAACTACGGTGGATTATCCTACGGCAACGTTGCTTCCAGTAGTAACTCTGCGCGGCCGTCAAACCCTAAACAAGCAGCCCAGCAGGGTTTGCAGAAGATGAAAGCACTGCACGATATGGGCATGATTCAAGGCGTTTTAGCGCCACAGTCTCGCCCAGACTTACATACCTTGCGGCGCCTTGGCTTTACCGGCAGTGATTGCCAAGTGATTGAACAAGCTGCAAAAAAAGACTCTGCTCTATTAGCCTCTTGTTATTCTGCATCAAGCATGTGGACTGCCAACGCCGCGACAGTGTCACCAAGTGCAGACTGCAGTGATGGCCGTTTACACTTTACCCCAGCCAACTTGGTTAACCGTTTTCATCGGTCTATCGAACATGAAACGACTGGGCGTATTTTACAAGCCACCTTCGCTAACGAAGACCGTTTTGCTCACCATCAGGCGTTACCTTCTTCCGATCATTTTGGCGACGAGGGTGCTGCCAACCACACTCGCTTTTGCCAAAACTACGGTAAAGCGGGAGTAGAGTTTTTTGTTTATGGTCAACACGCCTTTAACGGCCAAGCCACGAAACCCGCTAAGTACCCGGCGCGCCAGAGCTTAGAAGCGTCTCAGGCAGTGGCCCGTTTACACGGTTTAAAAGACGAACAAGTGGTGTTTGCTCAGCAAAACCCAGCTGTCATTGATGCTGGAGTATTTCATAATGACGTCATCGCAGTAGGTAATGGCAACGTATCGTTTTATCACCAACATGCCTTTCTGAACAGCCAACAAGTGAACGACCAGTTGCAACAAGCCATGTCTAACATGGGTAATGGCCAAATGTATTTTATCGAAGTGCCTGCAGACCAAGTGAGCGTGCAAGACGCCGTAAATAGCTACTTGTTCAACAGCCAGCTGATCAGCCTACCACAGCTAAATGATACCACAATGAGTAATGGTAGAATGGGGATTGTGGTGCCACAAGAATGCCGCGAAAATGCTAATGTTTCGGCTTATTTAGATCAGCTTATCGCCGGTGATAATGCCATTGCCGAAATTTTAGTATTCGATCTAAAACAAAGTATGAGTAATGGTGGCGGCCCTGCCTGCTTGCGTTTGCGTGTGGTACTTAACGAAGCAGAACAAGCAGCAGTTAACCCGGCTTGTATCATTAATAATAGCTTGTTTGAACGTTTGATGGGCTGGACAGAAAAGCACTACCGTGACACCCTTTCAGAAGCAGACTTAGCAGACCCGCAGCTACTGATCGAAAGCCACAGTGCCTTAGATGAGCTGACACAGATTTTACGTTTAGGTAATGTTTACGACTTTCAGCGTTAATTTTACTTAGCGGCTAATCAACCCATAAAACACTTGGCCTGCTTTTTTACTGCGGTGTAACTTCCACCCTTGTGGCAATATCAGGTCTGCTAGAGGTTGTGGTTGTTCTACGTAGATCATGGCCCTAGCAGATAAACACTGGCTATCAAATAATGCTTTAAGGGTATCTTGCATTAGTGCTAAAGCAAAAGGTGGGTCCAAGAACACTAGATCATAGCGGCCCATTGGTTTGGCTATTGATGGGGCTGTAGAAGCCCTATCTTTGTAGTTTCTTAACCAATTAAAACTACTCATTTGCTCTACTTTGGCCACCTGATCTGCCGCTATAGGCAGCGATTTTAGGTTGTCATTAAGGGAGCTTGTGGCGATGTTTGATAGGTCTACAAAGTTAACCTGTTTAGCACCACGAGATAACGCCTCTAAGCCTAACGCACCTGTACCAGCGAATAAATCCAAGCAAGTGGCCCCAGGCATCTGGCTTGCAACCCAGTTAAATAGAGTTTCTCGCACCCTGTCTTGAGTTGGGCGCAGGCCAACTGCTGTTGCGAATGGAATTTTTCGACCACGCCACTCACCACCAACAATGCGTAAACTCTGGCGGCCAGCCTGACCTATTGCCACAACTTTACCAGAGCCTTTAGCAGACTCTTTACCTAACTTAAGCCCAACACCGACTGAGCGCAGCAAAGCATTGGAACGAGAGGGTTTTGAAGTCGGTTTACGGGCCATAAACATGCCTAAAGTTAACAGTGTGTGGAATCAGCTAAGATTACTATTCTAAGGCAATCGCTACATAAAAGAAGCATGCCTAAGTAAAAGCTATGCTAAAATTTACTTTAAGCACCATTTTTCGTTATTTATTACTCCACATTTACCGAGACGCCCCAGATATTATGGCCCTGTTTAATTTATTTGGCAAAACCAAAAACCCGCCACACGACAAAGACACCCCTGTGGCAGAACACCTAGCTGAAACCTCGGGTGATATGGGAGTATTGCCTGACACCCCCTCATTACCAACCCCCACTATCGGGTCAGAAATAACTAACACCAAACTACAAATCACGCCTGAAAACCAACCTGTACATGAGTTAAAACAGGGGTTTTTTAGCCGGATTAAAAGTGGTCTCAGCCGTACACGTAGTAACTTTGGCGATGGTCTTTCCAACCTATTTTTAGGTGCCAAAGAAATCGATGATGATTTGTTTGAAGAGTTAGAAACTCAGTTACTAGTTGCTGACGTAGGCATAGAAGCGACAGCAACCCTGCTAAAAAAGCTAAGTGAGCGAGTAGCTCGTAAAGACTTACAAGACCCTCAAGCACTTTATAAGGCTTTAAAAGAAGAACTTGCTGCATTATTGCAAACTAGCCAAGCGCCGTTAGAAATCCCCCAACAAAACACACCCTTTGTGATACTTATGGTTGGTGTTAACGGTGCTGGCAAAACCACTACTATAGGCAAATTAAGTAAGCGTTTGCAAAGCCAAGGTAAGTCAGTTTTACTGGCTGCTGGCGACACGTTTCGAGCTGCTGCCGTTGAACAACTGCAAGAATGGGGCTCACGCAATAACGTGCCAGTTGTGGCTCAACATACTGGGGCTGACAGCGCATCTGTGATTTTTGATGCAGTACAATCTGCTCAGGCTAAAGGCATAGATGTGGTGATTGCAGATACTGCGGGGCGCTTGCAAAATAAGACTCACCTTATGGACGAATTAAGCAAGGTAGTGAGGGTGATGCAGAAACTGGATGCCAATGCACCCCATGAGGTGATGTTGGTACTAGATGCAGGTACTGGCCAGAACGCACTAAGCCAAGCAAGTCACTTTGGGGCTGCTATGGGGGTAACAGGAATCACCCTCACTAAACTCGATGGCACCGCTAAAGGTGGTGTTATTTTTGCCTTAGCACAACAGCTACAATTACCTATACGGTTTATTGGAGTGGGTGAACAAGCGGATGACCTACGGCCATTTAAAGCCGATGAATTTATTGATGCCCTATTTAATGAAACCAACCTTAGCCGTGACAACAGCCAAGAAAGCACCTCATGATCAGTTTTGAGCAAGTCAGTAAAAAATATCACGAAAAAAACGCATTAGTGAACACTAACTTTCATTTACAGCGCGGTGATATGGCTTTTTTAACAGGGCACTCTGGGGCTGGAAAAAGCACATTATTAAAGCTAATTATGCTTATGGAACGCCCCACAAGTGGCAAAGTAATTGTAGACCGCCAGGATTTAGGCCAACTTAACCGCACGCAGATCCCCGCGCACCGGCGTAAAATTGGCCTAGTATTTCAGAATCACCAGTTGCTGATGGATTACTCTGTATTTGATAATGTAGCGCTGCCTCTTAAAATCAGTGGTTATAATGAGCGTGACTCTGGCCGTCGGGTTAGAGCTGCATTAGACAAAGTAGGCCTTTTAGATAAAGAAAAACTATCTCCACAAGTGCTATCCAGTGGCGAACAACAACGCATTGGTATAGCTCGTGCTATCGTCAATAAACCCAAATTAATTTTAGCTGACGAACCCACAGGCAACTTAGATCCAGCACTGTCTGCTGATATCATGCGCTTGTTTCAACAGTTCAATCAAGTGGGCGTGACAGTGCTCATTGCCAGCCATGATTTAGAACTTATTAAGCGCCTACCACACGCTGTTATTCAACTTGATCAAGGTCGTATTAGCGGGCCACCTTCGGTGATGAGACAATAGCCATGGCATTTTTTAAAAATCGTCCACCACGCAATGCCAGCCGCTCTCAACCTGAAAGTGCGAGCACCCGCTTGTTCAGAGAACATAAGGAAGTGGCTATTAGCAGTTGGTACAGACTGTGGCAGACACCCTTTGCCAACCTATTAACCTGGCTGACGCTAGCCATAGCATTGGCCCTGCCTGCGGCGCTACTGTTACTTTTAAGTCAAGCTCAACACTTAGGTCAACAGGTTAATCAAAGCAGCCATATAAGCGTATTTTTAGCCTCTTCCATCGGTATAGAACAAGGTCAGGTAATTACTGCTCAACTAGGTTCTAGACCAGACGTTGCCAAGGCCACTTACATTTCTGCCGAACAAGCCTTGGTTAATTTTAGAGCCAGTAGTGGGCTAGAGGATATATTAGCAAGCCTCACGGACAACCCATTACCTGCAACTATTCTTATAGAACCTGAAAACACAGCCTTAGGCCCAAAAGCGGTCGCTATACTGGCCCAACAGTTACGGCAACAAGACCAGATTGATCAAGTGCTTGTAGACATGGAATGGTTAGATCGACTGCAAGCGTTGTTAGACACCAGCGAACGATTCACCTACAGCTTAGCGTTATTATTGGCCCTTGGCGTATTATTGGTAGTAGGTAATACCGTACGTTTACAAATTGAAAGCCGAAAACAAGAGATTTTGGTAATTAAGCTCGTAGGCGGTACAGATGCCTACTTACGTCGCCCGTTTTTGTATGCAGGCTTTTGGGCGGGGCTGTTTGCTGCTGTCATCGCTTGGATTATTCTCCAGTTAGGTGTGAGTTACCTGCACCAACCGTTGCTATTATTGGCGCAAAGTTACCAAAGTGATTGGCAACTGCATGGCCTAAGTTGGCTGGGTAGCGTTTTGCTAGTGCTGGCCAGCTGCGGGTTATCTGTGCTGGGCGCTAGCTTAACTGTTGGGCGCCAGCTACGGCTTATTGAGCCTAGATGAATATTAACTATGCCTTAACTCTGCCATAACTATGCCTTAAAAAGGGCTTTACAAAGCTTTACGGGCAAAAACCAAGGCTAAGCCTTGCGCTGCAAGCTTTTGCGCCCTAGAATGCTTACCAGAATTGCGCCCTTGCAGATTTAAAAGCGATATTAGTCAGTGTTGATTTAAATCACATGACACGCCTAATTGCGGCGACAGTCCCAAAAAATGGTTAATCAAATGCAATACTTAGAGATTACCTAAGAGCGGACTCAAAGACTACGGAGATTTTTATGACCAAGTCATTATCAGCTATTGATGCACTAGCACCAGGTAAAAGTCACGAGGCTTACCTACAGACAATTAGCACCATCCCCATTCTTACAGTTGAACAGGAGCGCACCTTAGCTGAGCGCCTGTACTATGAAAATGACCTAGACGCGGCCCGTCAATTGGTAATGTCACACTTACGCTTTGTGGCTCATATTGCCAAAAGCTATTCTGGTTATGGACTGCCCATTGCAGACTTAGTGCAAGAAGGTAATGCTGGCTTGATGAAGGCAGTTAAACGGTTTAATCCAGAAGTGGGCGTACGTTTGGTTTCTTTCGCTGTGCACTGGATTAAAGCCGAAATGCACGAATATATTTTGCGTAACTGGCGCATTGTCAAAGTGGCCACTACCAAGAGCCAACGTAAGTTATTCTTCAATTTGCGTAGCGCTAAGAAAAAGCTAGCCTGGCTAACCCATGCTGAAGTGCAATCAGTAGCTGCAGACTTGGGTGTTGATGCTAAAGTGGTAATGCAAATGGAAGGCCGTATGTCTTCTCATGACACGCCATTTGACGCACCGGAAGGTGACGAAGATAGCGCGTATCAAGCTCCTGCTTATTATTTGGAAGATCATTCAGGTGATCCTGCAAGGCAGTTAGAAGCTAGTGATTGGGAAGAAGACTCTAACACCCGCCTGGCATCTGCTATGGGAGATTTAGATCCTCGTAGCCGTGACATTTTGCAACAGCGCTGGCTGAGTGATTCTAAGTCAACCTTGCATAATTTGGCTGATCAATACCAAGTGTCTGCTGAACGTATCCGTCAGCTTGAAAAAAATGCCATGAAAAAACTAAAAGCAGCCATGAGTATTGGTATGGAGTCAAATGGCGAAGGCGCTTACGCCTTTTAATCTGGAGCCGCTTACGCCTGTTAAAGTACAGGCAAAGCATAGGTTACTATAAGTAATTTTAAGCCTTACCTTCCGAACTAAAAAAACCCGTCTGATGCGGGTTTTTTTAGTTGTAGGGTAACCAAAAACTAGACAAATGATGCCATATATTATCTACAATAATAGCCTGCGCAGAGGGCGTTGGATGTAAACCATCTGCCAGCATCAACTCACTACTACCGGCGATATTTTCTAAGATAAAAGGAACTAAAGCAGTATTGTATCCTTCTGCAAGTTGCTTGTATTGGGCAAAAAAAGGCACCGTATAACGTTCGCCATAGTTGGGTGGCAACTGAATCCCCAACACTGCCACCTTAGCACCAGCTGCCTGACTTTGCTCAATCATAGTTGCCAAATTACTAGACATATTAGCGATGGGATAACCACGCAAACCATCATTGGCCCCTAGTTCTAATAACACCCATTGCGGTTGAAACTGTTCTAGCAACGCAGGCAATCGGCGCACTCCACCTTGGGTTGTCTCACCGCTAACACTAGCATTAATTACCCGCCACTGGTCATCAGTTCCACTGGCGTGCAGTTTTTCTTGCAACAAAGCTGGCCACGCTTGCTCAAGTGACATGCCATAACCAGCACTCAAGCTGTCTCCCATAACTAGTATAGCCTGTTCTTTAGCCCACCCCGATGGTGCCCCAAGAAAGCCAACTATAGTGATAAAGTAGAATGTAAATATTTTGAAAAACTGCTTCATACCCGTTCCTTAGTGATCAGTCAAACGCCATAATAGGAGTTCGATAGATAATTGAGTGCCTAACATGTCCCTTTCAACGCCCTTTTTGGCTGCCCAAAACGTCAGTCAAATTGTAGCTAATCCACAAGCCACTCAAGCTAACGATCTGCACATATTACAAGACGTTAATTTTACCATAGAAGCAGGTCAGTCTGTTGCCATAGTTGGCGCATCTGGCTCTGGAAAAACCACTTTATTAGGTATGATGGCAGGCTTAGATAGCCCAAGCCATGGTCAGCTTTTTTTAGCCCATAAAGACCTCACACAGCTAGATGAAGAAGGCCGTGCCGAACTACGCAAACACCATGTGTCTTTTATATTTCAGAATTTCCAACTGTTACCAAGCCTTACAGCACTAGAAAACATCATGCTGCCCTTAGAAGTGAAAGGTAGTAGCGACGCCACAGCATTAGCAGAAAAGTACCTAGACCATGTGGGGCTAGCGCAGCGAGGGCACCATTACCCCAATCAACTCTCTGGAGGGGAACAACAACGCGTTGCTATTGCACGTGCCTTTGCCGCCCAAGCACCTATTTTGTTTGCTGATGAACCAACGGGTAACCTAGACACAGAGACGGGCCACAATATTATTGAGCTATTATTTGAACTCAACCAGCAACACCAAACCACACTGGTCTTAGTCACCCACGATTTGCAATTAGCCCAGCGTTGCCAACGGCGCTTATCTCTTAGCGCAGGACAGCTCACGGAACTCACAAATGTTTAAACTAGCCGCACGCTTAGCTTGGCGAGATTGGCGAGGTGGTGAACTTTCTTTATTGTTTGTGGCTCTAATTTTAGCAATTACCAGTGTCACCAGCATTAGCTTATTTACCCACCAAGTTAAGCAATCTATGGTCGCTCAAGGCGCAGATCTCATCGCTGCAAACTTACGCCTTAATAGCAGTCAACCGGTGCCAGCACTTTGGGCAGAGCAAGCTAGAACTTTATCGTTGCAACAAGCTCAGATAAGCCAGTTCCAAGCCATGATATTTGCTGATCAAGGCATGCAACTAGCTCGCATTAAAGCAGTGTCAGAAAATTACCCGCTACGCGGTGAAATAACCGTAGGCCAGGCCGCTTTTGATTTAGGAACAGCCATACAAAACGGACCTAAACAGGGGGAAATATGGCCTGACTCTCGCCTATTAGCCAGCTTGAACGCCGCCTTGAATGACACCATTGATGTCGGTAAATTGAGCCTGAAAATCAGTCAAATCCTCATTACTTCGCCAGACCAAGCCAGTGGCTTTTCAGGCTTCGCCCCCAGCGCCATAATGCATTTGTCAGACCTTGAGGCAACCCAAGCAGTTCAAACTGGCAGCAGAGTGACACATCGCTGGCTGCTGGCAGGACCAACTCCGGCATTAGTCAATCTCAAAGAGAACATCAATCCACTACTGACTAATGGTGAAAAGTGGCAATCACCTGCCGAAGGTAATGCTAATATGGCAGCCACACTAGACAAAGCTGAGCAGTTCCTACTACTAGCGGGTTCGTTAGCAGTGGTGCTTGCAGGTGTAGCGCTATCCCTTTCAGCACGTCGCTATAGCTTACGACAAGCCAAACATGTAGCACTACTTAAATGCCTTGGCCTTAAACCCAAACAATTACGTCTTTTGTATTTAAGCCAAATGATCTTGCTAGCATTGCTAGCACTTGCTATTAGCCTGCCTCTTGCTTGGGGTTTGTATCAAGGTTTGTTACTGCTATTGGTTGACTATATTCAAGCAACATCAATATTACCGCCCCTCGAGCCATTTATACTCGGCGCAGGAACCGGCACATTATGCTTACTGGCTTTTGTATTACCGCCTATGTTGGCACTGGCGAAAGTAGCTCCAGCTGAGGTGCTACGCCAGTCTTCAAGCCAAAGTAAAGCTAACATAGGCCACCTAGCTATTGGCTTTAGCGCAGTGATCGCTTTAGTGTATTGGCATAGCCAATCTATATTAATCAGCTCGGCACTCATTGTTGGTGTGATTATTATACTCACTTTGCTCGCACTACTAGCCAACCTACTCATCAAATTAGGCAATAAACTACGGCCTCACTTAGGCCAAGGGGCCAAGATAGGCCTGGCTAATTTAGCGCGTAGAAAAAACCAAAATAGCCTACAAGTAGCTATTTTTGGGTTAGCATTAATGCTGTTATTTAGTTTGATTTCGGTACGCAGTTTTCTTATTGACGACTGGCAACAGCAGTTAAAACAAGACACACCTAACCTGTTTTTATTCAATATTTATCAACAAGAACGTGACTCTTTAATAGATTCGATGGAGCAACAAGGACTAGCCACAAAGGCATTGAAGTTTTTCCCTATTGCCAGAGCCAGACTCACCGAGCCCAAGCTAGAGGATCCTCGTGGAGATAGAGAATTAAACCTCACCTGGAGCCAGGCTTTACCTGCTGGCAACAGTATTAGTGCTGGCCAATGGTGGGACAGTACTAATGAAAACACCAGCGCAAGCCCGCTAGAGGTGTCTGTAGAACTGGACTATGCCCAACGGATGGGTTTAACACTCGGTCAAAATCTCACTTTTAACGTTGCCGGTATACAGCATAGAGCCATCTTAAGTAACCTCAGAAAAGTAGATTGGAGCAGCATGCAGCCCAACTTCTTTTTTGTCTTCTCACGACCTTTAGTAGAGGCCAACAGCGCAAGCTATATGGCAAGTGTGTATATTGCACCACAAGATCGTAGCAAACTAGGCCCTTTATTACGTCAACAACCCACTATTTCTATGATTGATGTTGATGACATTTTGCAACAGGTACAACGCATAGTGGCGCAACTCTCCCTTGCCGTAGAAAGTATTTTGGTGATGGTTTTAGGTGCCGGTGTATTAGTTTTGGTGGCCAGCATACAGGCAAGTATTGATGAACGCCGTCACGAGAGTGCTATCCTGCGAACATTGGGTGCAAGTAAGTCACTCATACGCAGCATCTTATTAGTTGAGTATGCAAGCCTTGGTTTTGTGGCCGGGCTTATTGCAGGAGTAAGTGCAGAAGCGTTAGTTGCAGTGTTGCAAAACCAACTATTCCAAATGCCACTGCAGTTTCATTGGCCCCTATGGGTGCTCACTCCCTTCACTGGCATGCTGATTATCGGCGCTTGTGGCTGGTGGTTTAACCGTACGGTGGTTACAGCCCCTCCCCTTAGAACTTTACGGCAGGCATAGTGCCAAATGCGAATTTGCTGAAAAACACTAAATACACACGATTTGAAAGGGCTTAAGTACCACCGACAACAAAAAAATACATTACAATAGGTCCTTAAGGATCTTTCTATTAGGTAATGTATGTCGTCGGTGGCACTGACTTATTTGTTAAAACTCTTGCCTTTTTTAAGCTGGGCTAAAAAAACCACTAAAGCTAGTGCACAACAAGACGCTATGGCTGGACTTACTGGGGCTATTATTGTGCTGCCTCAGGGTGTGGCTTATGCCTTAATTGCAGGGCTTCCTCCAGAATATGGTCTATACGCCGCCATAGTTCCTGCCATTGTAGCTGCTTTATTTGGCTCTTCTTGGCACCTTATTTCTGGCCCAACAGCGGCTCTTTCCATTGTTGTTTTTACCACTATTAGCCCATTGGCCCAAGCTGGCACCACAGCTTATATTAGCCTTGTACTAACCTTAACTCTTATGGCAGGCGTGTTTCAGCTTGTACTGTCTATGGCCCGCCTAGGTTCCTTGGTTAATTTTGTATCTCACTCTGTGGTAGTCGGGTTTACCTCAGGCGCTGCGGTAGTCATAGCCACCAGCCAGATAAAAAATGCACTAGGCTTAGAACTTGAGTCTAGCGGTAATTTTATTCTTAACTGGGTTGCCGTGGTAGACAACATTTTGGCCACCCACCTGCCTAGTTTATTAATTGCTGCGCTAACCTTATGCACTCTTATGGTGATCAAACGCTGGCGTAAAAAATGGCCTAATATGCTCATTGCCATGGTGGTAGGTAGTGTAGCAACGCAAGTGTTGTTGCTAACACCTTGGGCGGGGGCTAGCAAAATTGCCTTAGTTGGGACAATTCCCTCACAACTGCCACCTCTATCAACCCCACTAGTGACTTGGGATCTAGTAAGGCAATTGGCACCTGGCGCTATGGCCTTAGGTTTATTGGGGTTAGTGGAGGCTGTATCCATTGCTCGTTCTGTAGCCACTCGTTCAGGCCAACGCATCCATGGTAACCAAGAGTTTATTGGCCAAGCGTTGTCTAATATTTTGGGAAGTTTCTCTTCTAGTTATGCTACCTCTGGATCATTTACTCGCAGTGGTGTGAACTATGAAGCAGGCGCAACAAGCCCTTTAGCAGCATTGTTTGCAGCCCTTTTTCTAGCGCTAATCGTGTTGCTATTTGCACCCTTGGCGGCCTATATCACCTTACCCAGTATGGCCGCTATATTATTGATAGTGGCATGGAACCTGATTGACTGGCACCACATCAAAATCATCTATCGTGCTGGTAAAAACGAAGCGATGGTCTTTAACGTGACCTTTGCTGCTACCTTATTGCTACCGATGGAATTCGCAATCTATTTGGGTGTGCTCTTGTCCTTAGTACTTTATTTACGCCGCACATCAAAACCAAACATTATTGCTTTGGCCCGCAGTAAAGGTGCTAAAAAGCTAATACCTGCAGAGCGTTCTGGCCTGCCTGAATGTGAAGCTGTAAAAATAATCCGTATTGATGGCTCACTATTTTTTGGTGCGGTAGACTATGTACAAACGGCATTAATGGGCATATCACACAAACACGTGCTTATCGTAGCAAGCGGTATCAACTTTATAGATTTGGCAGGTACTGAATTGTTAGCCAATGAGGCTAAGAGACTGTCCTCTAAAGGTGGCGGTTTGTACCTTTGTAACCTCAACGGCCGAGTCATTAAACCTATTATTCGAAATGGCCACTTAAATACCATTGGTAAGCGCCATATTTTCGCCACTAAAGCCTTGGCTTTAAGCGCTATTGATAGCAAGTTAAGCGACCATAGCTGCGCTGGGTGTGAAAGCCACTAACCTTTTAACATAGCCACCAAAGAATAATCTATATAGGGCCAATACTAGATCTTAGGTACTAAAAAGCCCGCGATGGGCAACCAAGGCGGGCTTTTTAATTGCCGTTACTACTAAAGCAATTACTTGCTAGCGCGGCTACCGAAACGCTTGTTAAAGCGATCAATACGGCCGCCAACGTCAATGTTTTTCTGCTTACCAGTGTAGAACGGGTGACACGCCGAACATGTATCAATGGTCATGTCTTTGCACAAAGTAGAACGAGTTTCTACAACGTTGCCGCAAGAACAAGTGGCCTTCATGGCTTCGTACTTAGGATGAATATCTTTTTGCATGGGGAATAACCTCAGGGTTATGGCGCCGCCACTTGATCTATTGCCAAGCACCGCACCGA
>CAJXEN010000056.1 GCA_913052465.1 uncultured Oceanospirillaceae bacterium | reverse complement strand
CCATGATCCATGATCCATGATCCGAGATCAAGGAAGGCCATAGTTGTGATACAACCTATTAGTAGTATATCTAACCTGGTTCCTATTGAACGGGAATTCGAAATGTCAAATAAGAACTTTACAATAATAAGTGAAGTGATTTATAGATATGCCGGCATAGTTCTACAAGATATTAAACAAGATATGGTTTACAGCCGAGTTTCTAGGCGTATTCGTAAAACGGGGTGCCTTGGTTTTGATGAATATTTAGTTATAGCGCTGAATCAAAAAAATACAGAGTTCACACACTTTATTAATGCAATTACTACCAACTTCACATCCTTCTTTCGCGAGCCTTATCACTTTGACTTTATTAAAAACATAGCGATTCCTGAGTGGAAATCTAATGCTAGTAGAAACAAACTAAGAATTTGGTCAGCGGGCAGTTCTTCGGGGGAAGAAGCTTATTCCATTGCTATGACCCTAAGTGGTCGGATTCCAAGTCAGTGGGATACCAAAATACTGGCGACAGACCTAGACACCAATGTTGTGGCTCAAGGTCAATCTGGAGTTTATGCTGTCGACAGGGTAAGCGCATTAAGCAAGGAGCTGGTTGTGCAACATTTCAATAAAGTGACAGTTGACGCAAAAATGTGTGTGCAGTTAAAAAAATCCATAAGGAATATGGCTTCTTTTAAACCGCTCAATCTTTTACATTACTGGCCTATGTCTGGGCAGTTTGAGATGATTTTTTGTCGCAATGTAGTAATCTATTTCGACAAGCCTACACAAAAAAAACTGTTTGATCGATTTGCAGATATATTAGTGCCAGGCGGCTATTTAGTGATAGGTCATTCTGAAAGTATGTTTAAATTATCGAACCGATTTGCCTCCGTTGGACACACCGTATACAGGAAAATTAAATGATAGGTCTAACTCATGATATAGCGCCGGCACTTGAGGGGTTTGAAGGTGTTAAGCGTTATTGGGATGACTTTATGGAGATCACTTCAGCGAAGTTGATGCCAGGTGAGGTTTACGTTTCACGAAAAGATGAGATGATCACCACTGTATTGGGTTCATGTATTTCGGCCTGTATACGTAATCCAAAAACTAATGTGGGTGGTATGAATCATTTTATGTTGCCACAAATGGGGGGCAGTAAATCAATTTCCACTGTGGATGGAACTGCAACTAGATATGGTAATTGGGCTATGGAGTTGTTGATTAACGAAATACTAAAGTATGGTGGCAATAAGAGTGACTTGGAAGTAAAGTTGTTTGGCGGTGGTAAAGTTTTAGATAATATTTCCATGGATGTTGGTAAGCATAATATTGATTTTGTATTTAATTTTTTAGACCAAGAAGGTATTGCAGTGGCTGCCTATGATGTGGGCGATCGTTTTTCTAGAAAGTTGCTTTACTTCCCCCACACAGGCAAAGTAAAAGTGCGTAAGTTAAAAAGTACTAACCAGTCTGTTGTCGTGCGCAGAGAAGCCGCCTATTTGGCAGATATTAGAAAGACACCACGTGATGGCGACATTGACCTGTTTTAGCAGTTGGAGAACTATCTCTTGAAGTTGATATCAGTATTAGTGATTGACGACTCAGCACTCATGCGAAATTTGTTGAGTGACATTATCAATAGTGACCCACGAATGGAAGTTGTAGGCACTGCTGAAGACCCATATGAGGCGCGGGCCCAAATAAAACTGCTCAACCCAGACGTGCTTACTCTTGACCTTGAAATGCCAAAAATGAATGGTATTACTTTCTTACGTAATTTGATGCGTTTACGTCCCATGCCCGTAGTTATTGTGTCTATACTCACCGAAAAAGGAGCCACAGCGACACTTGAATCAATGGAGTTGGGTGCGTTGGACTATGTAGCCAAATCGATCCTTCATGAGCACCATGGTATAGATAAGTTTTCTAAAATTGTGTTGGAAAAATTGCACATAGCATCTTCAGCTAATGTTAATGTTTTAGCTCAAAGTAGTTTTCTTAATCGTGTGAATGAAGATAAAAAGCAGCTAACAATAGCTTCTAACTTAGGTACCTTAAAGTCTGGGAGTCTTATTGCAATAGGGGCTTCAACAGGTGGAATAGAAGCGTTAAATCAGCTCTTGTCTGTGATGCCAGTTGATGGACCTCCAGTCATCATAGTCCAACATATTCCACCATCCTTTAGTACGTCCTTAGCACTAAGGCTAAATGATGTATCCGCAATAACTGTCGTGGAAGCTAAAGATGGCTGTGAAATTTTACCAGGGCACGCATATTTGGCCCCGGGAAACTTCCATTTGACCGTTCATCGTCGTGGTCATAACTATATTTGTCGAGTTCTGAGCACTGAAAAAGTAAACAGGCACCGTCCGTCTGTGGATGTATTGTTTAATTCGATAGTTAACGAAGTGGGGAGCCTTGCGGTGGGTGTTATTTTGACTGGAATGGGTGCTGATGGTTCAAAAGGGCTGTTGGCTATGCGAAAAGCGGGTTGCCAAACGATAGGTCAGGACCAAGCTTCTTGTGTGGTTTATGGCATGCCTAAGGCTGCTAAAGAAATAGGTGCTGTAACATTTGAACTACCCTTATCAAAAATACCTATAAAAATGCTTAGTCTGTGTCAAAGCCCAAAGCCACCTTCTAGAGTTTAAAGACTATGCAAGTTTGGGCCGTAGCTAACCAAAAAGGTGGAGTAGGCAAAACCACCAGTGTCGTTACGTTAGCCCAGCAAGGTCACCAAGTTTTAGTAATAGATTTAGACCCTCAAGGATCCCTTACTAGTTATTTTGGGTTTGACCCAGATACTATCGAGCGCTCAGTTTACGATTTATTTGTTAACCCACAGCAAGATGTTGTTAAAATACTCACTATGACTAACCTAACCTTACTTCCTGCTAGTAGCCGCATGGCAGCTTTGGAGCGTCAAGCAGGTCAGTTAGGGGGTATGGGCTTAGTCATTCAAAAAGCCTTAGTTCAAGTTAATACTAGGTTTGATTACGTACTTATTGATAGTCCACCGATTTTGGGTGTGGCTATGATCAATGCATTAGCTGCATGTGAATTGTTATTGATGCCAGTTCAAACAGAATTTCTTGCCATTAAAGGATTAATGAGAATGTCGAAAAGTTTAGATCTGGTTCTGAAGACGCGCCATCAACAATTGCAGGCGCTTGTGGTGCCGACTATGTATGATCGTCGCACTAAGTCATCAATTCAGAGTTTACGCATCATTCGGGCTGAATTTGGAGAGCGAGTCTCCCATGCGCTCATCCCCATTGATACCCAATTTCGTAATGCCAGTGCCGCTGGTAAAGTGCCCAGCCAGTACAACCATTTAGCCCGTGGTGTGCAGGCGTATGACTTATTACTAGCTCAGTTACAGCGCAAGCGGCAGCAAATACCTCAGTGGTCACGAGAAAATTAATGGTAAACGATAATGACGCTGTTCTCATGGATTATTTGTCTGGGCTATTAGTGCCTCATGACACCCAGTTAGATAATACACCCCATAAGCACAATGAACTTAATATTGATGTGGAACAAAACGCCCTGTTAGAGGCGCAACCTTGTCTGCAGGTAAAGGTAGGTGAGCAAAATGTGTTGTTGCCATTAGTTGATCTAGCAGGCATGCAGGCCATATGTGGGCCATTAATCGATGTAGAGGATGGCTATTGGCAGTGCGAGAAACATAGTCATCAAATGTTATTAGACTTAAGAGCATGCCTAAACGTTTTGGAGGCCCCGTACGGTCTGAGTAGTTGGCAAGGACACAGCCTTAAGCTTAAGCAAACCAAGCTGTCTGTATTGGTAGATGTCATCGTTGGTCCAGTGCATTCAACGGGGCATGAAAAATGGCAGAGTTTTGACGTGGCGCGTTATACATTACTGATGTAGTAGTCTAACTTCATTAGCATTTTCCTCCCAAACAGATATAATGTACCGCCGTAATATAAACGAGTTAGCGATTAGTGTCTTCCTCCTCTTCTGCCATGTCAGACCTTTTTTTTACTAGCGATTTGGCTTGTGAGAGGGATTTTCGCGTGCTCTATAGCAGCCTCAATTTTTCGGTCAAAGCTGGTGATTTGTGGCATATTAAAGGTCGCAACGGAGCAGGAAAAACCACCTTGTTACGACAGTTAGCTGGACTTCATTCGGTAGACACAGGGCAGGTTTTATACCCTAATGAGGCTACCAAGGTAATTTATGTGGGCCACAAGCTAGGCCTTAAAGAACAGCTCACAGCTGAAGAGAATTTGTCTTGGTTAGCTGGGTTAAATGGTTTTTCAACCAAGCTGCAGCGTTACGCTGCCTTAGAGCAAGTGGGCCTAAGTGGGTATGAAGAGAATGCTGTTGAACAACTATCTGCAGGTCAAAAACGTAGGGTAGCGTTAGCGCGGCTGCATTTATGCAAAGCCGAAGTATGGTTGCTGGATGAGCCTTTTACGTCACTAGATCAGCAAGGTATAGTTGATGAGCAGGATTGGTTGAATCAACATACTCTTGCAGGTGGCGCAGTAATAATGACTAGTCATCAAGATATAAGTTTGCCACAAGTGAAGGTGTTAGATCTTAGCCTCTATGCTGGCTCTTCCTTGGGTGATCTATCACGTGAAGGTGGGTCCTCAACATGATTGGATTTATGTTAACAATCATTCGTCGTGACTTGTTATTAGTCGCCAGGCAGCCTGCGGAAATGATTAACCCACTGGTGTTTTTTGTTTTAGTTATAGCGATGTTTCCTTTGGGTATTAGTCCTGAAGCTTCAATATTATCCCAAGTAGCTGCTGGTGTGATTTGGGTGGCAGCAATGTTAGCTACACTATTGTCTTTGGAGTTATTATTTAAGCTAGATCATGATGATGGCAGCTTGGAGCAGCTACTGTTGGCCCCATACCCGAGTTGGTGTTTAGTGCTTAGTAAGGTGTTTGTGCATTGGTTAGTGAGCGGTTTACCCTTAATATTGATATCTCCATTTATTGCCATGATGTTGTTTCTGCCCGACCATGCCATACCTACTTTAATGCTGAGCTTACTATTAGGTACTCCAACCCTCAGTCTATTGGGTGCTATTGGCGCTGCATTGGTCACTGGAGTGAGAGGGGGTGGTATGCTGCTTACGTTACTGATTTTACCTTTGTACGTGCCGGTGATTATTTTTGGTGCTTCTAGCGTTGCTGCTGCAGCACAGGGTATGCCAGTAGATGGGTACATGGCTTTGTTAGCTGCTATGTTGGTATTTGCCTTAATGATAACGCCTTGGGCAGCGGGCTCCGCTTTAAAGTTATAAAATACAGCGATAAACAGAACTATTAAACAAGAGATGGTATTTATGACCCAGTCTATTTGGCGTATGCCCCGTTGGTTTCATCAGATGGGTTCGCCTAAGTGGTTTTATGATTTTGGTGGTAGCCTGCAACCATGGTTTGCAATAGCGGCATTTGCGTTGCTAACGTGGGGTATGGTGTGGGGTTTAGCCTTTGCTCCAGCCGATTACCAGCAGGGTAATAGTTTTCGCATCATGTATGTGCATGTGCCTGCAGCCCTTTTGTCACAGTCTGTGTTTTTAGGTATGGCTGTGGCTGGTGCCGTTGGCATAATTTGGAAGATAAAAGTGGCCTTTATGGTAGCTCGTAGCTGTATTGCTATTGGTGCAACCTTCACCGCCATAGCCTTATTAACGGGTGCAATTTGGGGTAAACCAACTTGGGGAGCGTATTGGGTTTGGGACGCACGACTCACCTCAACCTTAGTGCTGCTCTTTCTTTATGCTGGGGTAATGGCGTTAAACCAAGCCATAACTGATCGTCAAATAGCGGGCAAGGCCACTGCTATATTAGCTATTGTTGGTACTATCAACATCCCTATTATTAAATACTCTGTGGAATGGTGGAATACCCTCCATCAAAGCTCTAGCTTTACTCTCACAGCAAAGCCAAGTATGCCTGCAGACATGTACTTGCCCTTACTTTTAACTGTGTTGGGTAGCTATTGCGTGTTTGTATTAGTGATATTGATACGGACTCGGGCACAAATATTACAAACTCAAAGCGGGGCAAATTGGCTGATGCAGCACCGCGATATTACTGGAGCATAATATGTACTTTGAATCTTTTGATGGGTTTTGGCATATGGCTGGTCATGGGCCATATGTTTGGTCTAGTTATGGGTTATTTGTTGCCCTACTATGTTTAAATGTGTGGCACGCTCGAAGCCAAAAGTTGAAGGCGCTTAAACAAGCTAAAGCCTTCATTCGACGTAACTAGTAATTAAAAGGCAGGCGACCATGGCTATGCACCCTAAAAGACGTAATAAGCTAATCCTCATTCTCGGCCTCTTGCTGGGTGTGGGGGTGATTGTGGGTTTAGTGCTTTACGCACTGTCACAGAATATAAATCTATTTTTTTCTCCAACCGAAATGGCTCAAGGTAAGGCGCCAGCGCACCAGCGTCTCAGGGCTGGCGGTATGGTAAGAGAGGGAAGTTTGGTTCGTGCCTCAGATAGTTTAACAGTGCAATTTGTTATTACTGACTTTGCTGAGGACGTTAAAGTAGAGTATACCGGCATACTGCCAGATCTGTTTCGAGAGGGTCAAGGGATCGTAGCTCAGGGTAAGCTCAATGATGAGGGTGTGTTTTTGGCTGATGAAGTATTAGCTAAACATGATGAAAAATATATGCCACCAGAAGTGACTCAAGCCTTAAGTGATGCTCAGGCAGCAAGTTTAGTGCCCACCTTATCTAAGGATCAAACTACTGGTGTTGAACCATCTAATGAGGCGTTGAAATGATTCCAGAAATTGGAAATATGGCACTAATATTGTCTTTATTTTTAGCCCTAAGTTTAGGCTTTTTACCTATGCTAGGATCCTATACTGGCCAAACAAGACTAATGCTCAGTGCTAAACCGCTGGCAGTGGGTCTTGGTGTGATGTTGCTGGTCTCCTTCGCCATGTTAATGACTTCGTTTGCTCAAGATGATTTTAGTGTGAGGTACGTGGCCGAAAATTCAAATACTGCGCTGCCTATACAATATAAATTGAGTGCGGTTTGGGGCGGTCATGAAGGCTCTTTGTTACTTTGGGTGGCAATTCTTGGTCTGTGGACGACGGCAGTTAGCCTGCTGAGTAAAACACTACCTTTAACCATGCAGGCAAGGGTTTTGGCGGTAATGGGTATGATAGGTGTCGGGTTCATATCATTTACCCTGCTCACAAGTAACCCCTTTTGGCGCCTTTTGCCTGATGCTGCTCTGCAAGGAGCGGACTTGAATCCGTTGTTGCAGGATTTTGGTCTCATCGTTCATCCACCAATGCTGTACATGGGTTATGTTGGTTTTTCCGTAGCCTTCTCGTTTGCTATTGCTGCTTTATTAGATGGTCACTATGATGCTGCGTGGGTCCGATGGTCTAGACCATGGACTAGCGTAGCTTGGGCTTTTTTAACAGCCGGTATTGCCTTGGGAAGTTGGTGGGCATATTACGAACTTGGCTGGGGTGGTTGGTGGTTTTGGGATCCTGTTGAGAACGCTTCGTTTATGCCATGGCTGGTCGGTACAGCCTTATTGCACTCTCTGGCAGTGTCAGAAAAACGTGGACTATTCAAAAACTGGACATTGTTATTGGCGATTTTGGCCTTTAGTTTGAGTTTGTTAGGTACTTTCTTGGTACGTTCAGGGGTACTGACTTCGGTTCATGCTTTTGCGTCAGATCCTGAGCGTGGCTACTACGTATTAATATTACTGGCCATCACGGTGGGTGGTTCTTTATTGCTGTTTGCTTTACGTGCAACCACTGTAGAGAGTCGAGTGGGTTATAGGTTTTGGTCCCGAGAAACCTTTTTATTGTCGAATAATATTATACTTATTATAGCTGCTTTAACTGTTTTGCTTGGCACCTTGTACCCGCTGTTTTTAGATGCCATGGGTGGTGGAAAAATTTCCGTAGGCCCACCTTATTTTAATGCAGCCTTTGTCCCCTTAATGGTACTACTTATTATAGCTATGGGGCTAGGTTTGGGTTCTAAGTGGAAGCGCATTAATCCTAATGAACTATGGCGTTTGTTACGTTCACCAGCACTCATAGCGATTACCCTTGGGTTGGTATTTCCATTCATCTATAAAGGTGAATTTAATGCTTCAACTGCTTTAGCTGCGGCATTGTTAGCTTGGTTGTTATTAGCTTCTTCGGTGGACCTTAGAAGAAGGTTACGTCACCAAACATGGTGGCAAGGTTTGCGTAAATTGAATCCTGGTTATTACGGTATGTTGTTGGCACACGTTGGCATCGGTATCACTGCTTTGGGTATTGCCGTTGTAAGCCATTACTCGGTACAAAAAGATCTACGTATGGCTGTTGGAGATCAAGCAACACTTGGCCAGTACGAGTTTACATTTATGGGTGTTGAGAATGTTGTAGGGCCTAATTTTACTGCCATTGAAGGTCGGGTTAAAGTGGTTAAATCTGCTGAGTTAGTGACTTATTTAATGCCGCAAAAACGGACTTATACCGCCCGTGGTCAAACAATGACAGAAGCAGCGATAGACCCAGCCTTAAGTCGTGATATATACGTGGCTATGGGTGAACCCCTAGCAGATGGAGCCTGGGCGATGCGTTTGCACATAAAACCCATGATCCGGCTAATCTGGCTAGGTGCTGTCTTCATGGCGTTGGGTGGCATATTAGCTGTATGGGACAAACGTTATAGGCGTAAAAAGACAACTTTAGAGGGAGTAACATCATGACCACAACTGGAAAACGCTTATTGATGGTGTCACCGATGCTAATGGCTTTTGCTCTTGGAGTGTTCCTATATCAAGGTATTGGCCAAGATCCCAATTACAGTGAATCTAGCTTGATTGGTCAGCCGTTACCGACATTTAGCGGTGAAACATTATTGGCGCCAAGCAAAGCAGTAACGCAAGCTGATATGCTTGGGCAACCCGCTCTAATTAATGTGTGGGCAACCTGGTGCCCCACGTGCCGTGCCGAGCATGAGTTTTTAGTTGATATTGCTGAGCAAGACGAGGTGCGTATTTTTGGTGTTAATTATCATGATCAGCGCTCTGGTGCACAGCAATGGCTCCAAGAGTTAGGTAACCCTTATGTGTTTTCAGTATTTGATCCAAATGGTATTTTAGGTATTGAGTTAGGTGTGGTGGGTGCACCTGAAACCTACTTAATTGACGCACAAGGTGTGGTCGTTGATAAACTTACTGGTGAATTAAACGAACGAACCTGGCCACTATTGCGCAGCCAGTACCTTAGTTTACTAGAGGAAACAAACTAATGTTTAAGGCTGTTTTGACGGTTGTGTTTTTCTGTTTGGCAGGTCTAGTGAGCTTGGTAGAATCGCCTCTGGCACATGCTGACATTAAGTCATATGAGTTTTCAGAGCCAAAGATGGCAAATCGTTTTGTAGACTTAACCACAGTTTTGCGTTGTCCGAAATGTCAAAATCAAAACCTAGCTGATTCAGATTCCATTATTGCTAAAGACCTGCGTGCACAAGTGCAAAGCTTGATTAACAAAGGCCAAACTGATCAGCAGATTACCGATTTTATGGTTCAACGTTATGGTGAATTTATTTTGTATGACCCCCCACTTAAAAAATCGACCTTAGTGCTGTGGCTGGGGCCATTTGGTATGGTTTTAATTGGTTCATGGGCGTTATGGTTTTTTGGTCGTAAAACCCAAAATCAGGGTGCCATGCTAACGCCGTTAGAACAACAACAGTTAGATCAGCTTTTAGCAGACAATAAGCATACCGACAGGGACTAAACAATGACTGAATTATGGGCAGCTATTGCTCTTTTACTCTGTGTTAACAGTGGCTTTATACTTTGGGCTTGGTGGCGGCCTTTGCCTACCTCAAGCACACCTAACAATAGAAACGAAGCAGTAGTGGCTTTATATCGCAGCAAGCAAGTGGAACTTGAACAGGAGCTTGCATCTGCACAAATTAATCGGAGCGACTACGATCAAAACTTAGCGGAAATGCAACGAACTCTATTATTAGAAACTGCAGCTACCAAAGCGTCACTTGCAACACCAACC
This sequence comes from uncultured Oceanospirillaceae bacterium, assembly GCA_913052465.1. Classification (GTDB taxonomy): domain Bacteria; phylum Pseudomonadota; class Gammaproteobacteria; order Pseudomonadales; family Balneatricaceae; genus Njordibacter. Next base: position 4,058 of record CAJXEN010000056.1, on the reverse strand, counting down.
ACCTCGCCTAATCAAGCTGGTGGTTTTTTACTGTTACTGGTTGCCTTAGTGATCCCTGTTGCTGGGTTACTAACCTATTTTGAACTTGGTGCCCATGAGCGTTTGGAGCAGAGTTTTAATATACAAAATACCCGTACGATCACAGCAACAGCATCGTCATTGCCAGCTTTGATTGATAGTCTTGAAAAAGAATTGAAACAGCAAGCAAATAACCCTGAAGGTTGGTACTTGTTAGCTAATAGCTATATGCAAGCAGAGCAACCAGACAAAAGCATTGCTGCCTTTGAGCGGGCTTTGAGTTACGTGCAGGCTGGCAGCCGACAACATGCAGCTTTGCTTGGTCAATATGCCCAAGCTTTGTTTTTTAGTGACGGTGAATTTAGTCAGCGGGTCAACCAAGCGATTACTGACGCAATGGCGCAGAACCCCTTGGATGTTTCAGCTTTAAGTTTGTTAGGTATTCAAGCCTTTGAAAATGAACGTTATGATGTGGCGATACAGTTTTGGCAGCGCGCATTACCCAGCACGGGTGAAGGGCAAGGTAAGGCCTCATTACAGGCGGGTATCGCTAGTGCTCAAAAAATGCTTAATACCAACTCTAATAACGATTTAGGTATCTCGGTGCCTATAAAGGTTTCTTTAGCCAATGGGTTATCTATTCCCGTGTCAAAGCTAGCTGTGTTGTTTGTGTATGCCCAGCAGGGTCAGCAAGTCATGCCTTTATTTGCCACCAAGCTAGACCCTAAAAACCTGCCATTAGAGATGCTTTTAACTGATGCTATGGCTCTTCAAGGTAGTAATCGGTTGGCTGATTACAAAACTCTGAATTTGAGTGCGCATATTGCTATGGCAGGAGTGCCAGGTCAAAAACCGGGGGACTTGGTTAGTCGAACCCTTGTAATTGATGTTGCTAGTGTAAGTACTAATTCTGGTAATAAAACTGTTAATTTGACCATTGACCAAATCCTGAAGTAACCTACTGTATAGAAAAATAATAACAGAGTTTGCGGATGCGTCTGAAGAGCATCAAATTAGCTGGTTTTAAGTCATTTGTCGATCCTACCAAGATCAATTTTCCAGGGAACCTGTGTGCGGTTGTGGGCCCCAATGGCTGTGGCAAATCTAATATCATAGATGCAGTACGTTGGGTGATGGGAGAAAGTTCTTCCAAAAATCTACGTGCAGAGAATGCCACTGATGTGATCTTTAGTGGCTCCTCCAGTCGCCAACCTGTTGGTCAGGCAACCATCGAACTTTTGTTTGACAATCACGACCATACCTTAGCAGGTGAGTTTTCCAGCTACAATGAAGTTTCCATTAAAAGAAAGGTGACTCGCGAAGGGCAGTCTACCTATTTTTTAAATGGTCAAAAGTGCCGTCGACGAGATGTAACTGACTTGTTCTTGGGAACAGGTCTAGGTCCGCGCAGTTATTCTATTATTGAACAGGGAACTATTTCTCGCTTAATTGAGTCGCGTCCTGAAGAATTGCGCGTTTTCATTGAGGAAGCGGCTGGCATTTCACGTTATAAAGAACGCCGACGGGATACCTCAAACCGAATCAACCGGAGCCGAGAAAATGTTGCGCGTTTGCAGGATATTATAGATGAACTTGGTCATCGTTTACAGACCCTCAAGCAGCAAGCATCAGCAGCAAAGCAATACACTGAGTTAAAACAAAGCGAACGCCAATATAAGTCCCAATTTGCGGCACTGCAATGGTGGGAGTTGCGACAAAAGCTATTAAACCAGCGAGTAAATATCAGTCGTATCCAAGATCAAATGATTCTGCAGCGCAGCGAACAAGACGTGCGCTTGTCGCAAATAGATTCACACAAAGGCGACTTAGCTCTACACAATGAAAACTTTGGCAATCAACAAAGTGATTTTTATCACTTGGGTGCAGATATTGCACGATTAGAACAAACCATTGAGCATCATCACCAACAACAACTGCGTTGGCATGCGGATATGTCTGAGGCGCAGCGGCAATTGAGTCAGATTAATGAGGTCTGCGTTTTAGAGGATCAAGAGCTCAAGCGCCTGACTCAACAGCGAGAACAACTATTACTAGAAACGGAGTTAGCTGCTGAAATGTTGCTTGAAGCTGAGTCAGGCTTGCAACAGAAGGAAGAACATCGTCAGACTAGTGAATTACTATGGCAGCAAAAAAATGAACGGCACACGGACTTAAAACAGACCATTGAAGTAGCAAAAACCAGTTTGCAATATCAGCAGCAGCTAGCTGTTCAAGTGCAGCAAGATTGGCAAAGTAGCGTGACAGAACTGGGTGGAGTAAATCTTCCAAGTAAAGATGAAATTATACTTTTAGATAGTCAGGTTAATGACCAACAGTCTCATCAAAAGCGTTTAACTGAACAGCTTTTTGTTGTTGAAAAAAAGTTGCAAAATTTAACGCTACAAGAACGCGAACAACAAGAAAAGTTAGGCGCACATGCACAAGAACTCAGTATATTAAATGGCCAGTTAGCTTCCTTAGAGTTATTACTAACAGAGGCTGAGCAAGGATCAGTGCAATTGCCTTTTGGGTTGACTGGGCAGATGAATATAAAAATTATTGATGCGATGAAGGTAGATAGTGGTTGGGAAACTGCCATAGAACATGTTTTACAAGATTGGCTGGGAGGGGATGTATTGTCCCAGCTTTCGGATAAAAAACTTGGCTGTTTGTTTGAAGTTAGAGGTTTAGCATTGCTGGTGCCCAGCATAGATGGGCGATCGAAAGTCGCAACGAACGGTTATCCAACATTACTTGATAAGGTAGACGTACCGATTGGATTGGAGGGTTTGTTAGCGCAAATATATGTGGCTAACGATGGGCAAGAGGCGCAGAAACTATTAGCCAACTTACCATTATATAGTAGCGTAGTTTTACCTAACGGCTTATGGTGTGGGCATGGTTGGGTGCGTACTCCGCCAAGGGTGGGCAGTGTCACTGGGGTGTTGGAGCGAAAAAGGCAGGTTCACGTTGTAACAACACGAATAAAGGAATTGCGAGAGCTTCAAGATAAAATACACGCAAAACTAACCCAAACTCGAGAAGATGCGTTAAATGCCGATGAGTCACTCAGCCAATTTCGTCAAGCTTGGCAAATTGGCCAGGACCAGTGCCATCAGCAACAGCAAATGCTGGCGTTATTAAAGCTACAAAGTAAACAAGGTGTGGAACAGCAACAAGGTTTGCAGCAGCGTATCGAAGAGCAGGCTCGACGATCGAGTTGCCTAAATGAAGAAATGGCGTTGTTGCAAGAGGTATTAAGTGATCACAAGCTGGTGTTGGAAAGTGCGCAATTGAATATGCCACAATTACTGTTGGCAAAAGAAACTACAGAAATTCAGTTAGGTGAAGGAAGGCTCATTTTTAGTCAAAAACAACAGCAAGTGATCGAAGTAAGGGCCCGTTCCAGTAATAATATTGTACAAATAACCAATGCTAAAAAATCTGTTGAACGATTGAAAGAGCAACGTGCACAGTGGCTGGATAAACAAGCTCAAATCAGATTAAGGGGTGGTAGCTCTCTATATTCCTCAGGTGTAACGACACAAAGCCTTGCCGACCAACTGGCAATAATGGTCACATCTAGAGTGGACGCAGGGGTTGTGATGGAACAGCAGCGGCAAGTGATCAATAAGGCCGAGCAGTTAATCCATCAGCTAGAGCAAAAGCAGCTGCAGCAAGAAGATGATATTCAGCAAGCAGGAGCAATTATTCAAGACCAAAGGTTACTCGAACGAGAGATAGACGTTAAAGCTGATCATATTAAACAGGCGATGATGGCACAAAATATTTTAGTAGAAAAGCTTGCTGAAACCCTGCCAAAGGCAACTAATAAAATTCAATTAAGCCTTTTGTTAGAGCAATGTCAGCAAAGTATTAAAAGATTGGGGGCAGTTAATTTAGTAGCAATTGAAGAGTATAAAACGCAACAAGACCGTAAAATGTTCCTTGACCAGCAGTACAACGAACTGATTGAAGCTTTAAATAGCTTAGAGCAAGCTATTGATAAAGAAACTAGAGTGAGGTTCAAACAAACTTTT
>CAJXEN010000055.1 GCA_913052465.1 uncultured Oceanospirillaceae bacterium | reverse complement strand
TTGTTTAGGGTCATCTGCCAGTACTACAATTTCTGGTACGCCTTCATGGAACAGCATCATTAAAGAGGATTTTGTAAGTGATGTTAGCTCCCGCAGCTAGGGACTGACGGATAGCTAAAGACCCAGAGTGAAAGTAGGTACCATCGCCTAAGTTAACAAATTGATGAGCTTCGTTGGTAAAGTGAGCACATCCAGCCCACATAGCGCCCTCACCACCCATTTGACTAAAAGTTTGGGTATTACGATCCATCCACTGCACCATAAAGTGACAGCCAATACCAGCTGCGGCACGGCTGCCTTTGGGTACTTTGGTAGAGCTGTTATGGGGACAGCCGGCACAATAAAATGGGGTGCGAGACACAGGTGCTAAAATGGCTGAACTAGTGGCATTTTGCTGATCGATTCGAGCTATTTGGGCCAATAGATGTACCTTGGTATCTGTATCGATATCAAGTTTCAAAAGGCGCTGCGCTATTACCTTAGCCACCATAGGCACATCTAGCTCTTTATCCAATGGCAGTAAACTTTGGTCTTGCTCATCAAATTTACCAATAATACGAGGGCGTTCGTGGGTGGCCCAGTTAAACAGCTGTTGTTTGATCTGGTTTTCGATCATTTCACGACGTTCTTCAACGATAAGAATTTCTTCTAATCCTTTGGAGAATTCACGTATACCATGTGGTTCTAATGGCCATGGCATACCTACTTTATAAATGCTTACTCCCAGTGCAGCTATTTGCTCATCTGTTAGACCTAGCTCGTGAATCGCCTGGCGCGTTTCTTCATACGATTTACCAGAGGCTACAATACCAAAACGAGCTGTAGTAGAAGCTAAGGTAACGCGGTTAAAGCCATTGGCGCGAGCAAAGGCTAGGGCAGCATAACCTTTGTGGTTTTGTAATCTAGAATCTTGCTGCATACGATCATCGGGCCAGCGCAAATTAAGGCCACCTTGTGGTATTTCAAAATCTTCAGGAATGATGAATTGCACATCCTCGTCTTGTAAGTTAACTACTGCAGTGGTTTCTACTGTTTCAGAAATCACCTTAAAGCCAACCCAGCAGCCACTATAACGGGACATCGCCAAACCAGCTAAACCCATCCACATGTACTCATGGATAGAAGAAGGGTAAAGCATGGGCATAGTGGATGACATAAATGCGTGATCAGACTGATGAGGTACAGTGGATGATTTTGCCCCATGATCATCACCCGCCACACATAACACGCCCCCATAGGTTGCTGATCCTGCTGCATTGGCATGCTTAAATACATCCCCACAGCGATCTACTCCTGGACCTTTGCCGTACCACATGCCCACAAGGCCATCGTATTGAGCCTTTTTAGAGAGGTGCAGCTGTTGAGAACCCCACACCATGGTGGCCGCTAATTCTTCGTTTACACCTGGTTGAAAGCGAATGTTATATTGATCGAGATAGGGCTGTGCCTGGGTGAGGGTGTTGTCTAACAATCCCAGTGGGGAGCCGCGATAACCACTAATAAAACCGCCGGTATTTAAACCTATGGCGCGGTCTCGGCGTATTTGCGCCATAGGGATGCGTGCCAGGGCCTGTACTCCACTCATATACACTTGGCCAGACTGTTGGCGGTAACATTCGTACAAATCTTGTGGCTGGTGGGCAAGTGATTTAGTCATGGCAAACGCTCGCATGCAAATAGGGTTAGTTAGAACCTCAGTATGGCCCTATTGCACTGAAAAATTATTGCGTGTTGTTATAGAAAAGATTGGCTATATGAAATATTATTATGGATAAAGTTAATGTTTTAGGATGTTTGTCCTAATTTGGTGAGATATGAAGTTAGACTCCTTTGATGTGAAGATACTGCAACAATTGCAAAAAGACGCCAGCCAGTCTGTGCACACCATTGCTGAACACGTAGGGCTATCACACACGCCTTGTTGGCGGCGTATAAAGCGTCTACAAGAAAATAATGTAATTAGTGCTAATGTGGCCTTAGTTGATGCTAAAAAAGTAGGCCTTGGTGTAGTTGTTTTTGTAACAGTAAAACTCAACAACCATGAGGAGCAGTTATTGGCACAGTTTGAAAGTGCTGCCGTAGCCATGGATGAGGTGATGCAGTGTTATATTATGTCTGGTGATGTGGATTATTTGTTGCGTGTGGTAGTGCAATCCATAGAACAGTACGAACAAACTCTAAAACGTAAGTTAGTTAAGCTGCCTGGGGTAGCAGCGCTTAATCCTAGCTTTGCTTTGAGAGAATTAAAAAATCAGCACTTATTGCCATGGCAGCTGGTAAGCACAGAGAAATAGTCCACACATACATCCTTAAGGCGACACCATAATGTAGTCAGGTACAATACCAGACTGCTTAATATAGGGTGCCACATCTTGGGTTGCGAATAAGCCGTGCCCCGTCACTAAGGCTGTCTTAACGCCATAGGCTGCGCCTCCCAAAATATCTGTGTGCAGGGTATCGCCCACCATTAAAATGCGTTGCTTAGAAATACTGTTTAAGTCAGCGCAAGCCAATTGATAAATATTTGAAAAGGGTTTGCCGAAAAAATGTAAGGTGACACCACTAATAGAGCTTAACTGGTGGGCAAAATACCCTGGTTCTAGGCTAAAATCATATTCTCTTGGTGCTACCAGGTCTGGGTTTCCTACCCATACTGGGCGAGGGTTTTGACTTAGGCTCTGCATTAATAAACGTTGTTGGTGTTGGGTCCAATGGGAGGCTCCCAGCAATATAAAGCCACTCACCTTATCAAATAATTCTCTATTGTTACCCAAAGCGACGCTAGGTATGGGCAGGGTAAGTAGCTGTGAATCAGGTCTGGCCATTACGCCCCATAGAGCCGTGTTTGAAGTGCCAGGAAAAGACTTGGTAAAACCTTGGCACAAAGCATCTCGGCTAGCGACAATGTCATTTAAAGCAAACTTAAAACCTAGGTTTTGCAGATTTATCTGAGCTTCAGTGGCGGGTAAGCTAGCGCCATTGGTTAAAACCATTACCTTTTTGCCTGCCGCCTGAAGAGTGGCCACCGCCTCAGGCGCAGTTTTAATAGCTGTTTGGCCCACGTTAAGTACGCCAAATGCGTCCAACAAAAAAACGTCAAAATCGTTAGCTAGAGCAGCCAAACCGCTAACCCAAGTACTGGTTTTTGGGAACGCTGCTATTGGCAGAGTTTGACGAATGGCCTCATAGCGATCAAAAGCCCACTGGGAGGTCACTTCGCTTGGTTTTGGGAAGGTTGCCATAGTCAGTGTTTAACTACTGCGTTGTTCTAAGAGGGCTTTTATTTCGGTTAACTCGTTTCGCAAATCAGTCATAGACGGTTCTCCGTCTGCCAAACGCTCTGCGGCATTTTCATTTTCCATAACATTAACAACGATACCAATGACCATGTTTAAAAAAGCAAATGTAGTTAGGAAAATAAAGCTCAGAAAGTATGCCCAAGCATAGCCATATGTTTCCATTACTTCGTACATAACGTCGGTCCAATCTTCAAACGTCATTACCCTAAATAAGGTAAGCATAGAAATAGCAATGTCGCCCCACAATGCCGAGTTGATACTAGCAAAAAAGGTAGTGCCGACAGCGGCGTAAATATAAAAAATAATAAACATTAACATGAGCACATAGCCCAGTTGTGGGAGTGCTTTGAGTAGCGAGTTAAGTAATATACGTAGCTCTGGTACTACAGAAATCATGCGTAAAACTCGGAAAATACGAATGAGTCTGCCCACTAAAGCGAGTTCACTGTCTTCTATGGGGATAAGACTAACGACAACAATTATAGTGTCAAAAATGTTCCAGCCATTAAGGAAAAACCTACTTTTAGCAGGATCACCAGCAAACCGGATGCTGATTTCAATCAAGAAAAAGATGGTAATGCCGATGTCTAAAAAGCCTATAAAACTGATGAGGCCAGAAGGCATAGAGTAGGTTTTTACACCGATCACTAAAGCTGACAGCAAGATGATGCTGACTACGAATAGCTCAAATAATTTGTTAGATCGTAAGGTGTATAAACGAGTTTGTAGCGTTGAGGGCGACATTTTAAAAAAGACTCACAGAACCTAGCTTAGCAGGCTGTTTAGGGGGCCGTAAATATACCCTGCTTCCCTTAAAGCTACAATGGTAGACAGCTGTGTGCACTGGTATTTGCATTAACTAGCATCGTGTGAACTAGTCATAAGTAAACAGCATAAAGCTAAATGTTTGATTAAATTTAGGCCAGGCCAAGCTGTCTATTTTCAATATATTTTACGCAGGATGCTATTAAGCCAAAGGGTATGATAACCTAGCTCCAGATATTGGTAATAAAATATTACCAATTAAATAGCTATGAATCAGGTCTTGTATATGGATACCGTACCAAATATTACTGATAGTCACGCCAATCAAGGGTCTCAGGGTAAACGTGTGGCTGCACTAGTGACTGGGCTACAGGAGCTACTACCCGCATCTAGCGTGATTATGTCGGTAGAAAGTCAGCGACCTTTTGAATGTGACGGCTTGGCTGTGTACCAACAACTACCCTTAATTACGGTCATTCCAGAAACGGTAGACCAGGTGCAGGCTATTCTACGCCTGTGCCATTTTCATCGTGTGCCTCTTGTGCCAAGGGGCGCAGGTACTGGACTATGTGCTGGAGCGATGCCCAATGCGCAAGGTGTGTTGTTGGTGCTGACTAAGTCTGATCAAATCTTACATATTAACCACCACACATCTACTGCAACAGTTCAGCCTGGTGTTCGTAACTTAGCGTTGACTGAAGCGGTGGCGCCTTTTGGCTTATATTACGCACCCGACCCATCTTCACAAATCGCCTGCACTATTGGTGGCAATGTGGCAGAAAACTCTGGCGGTGTGCATTGCCTTAAGTTTGGTCTGACGGTGAACAATTTATTGCAGGTCACCATCGTCACTATTGAGGGCCAGCTGATGACTTTTGGTGGTGAGGGCTTAGATGAACCTGGCATGGATCTATTGAGCTTAATGACAGGTTCTGAAGGCTTGCTAGGTGTAGTAGTGGAAGCTAAGGTTAAATTACTTACGCGAGCACCAAGAGTTCAAGTGATTATGGCTGCCTATGACAGCGTAACGGCAGCAGGCGATGCAGTGGCAGCACTTATAGGGCAGGGTATTATCCCTGCAGGCTTAGAAATGATGGATCACTTGGCCATTAGTGCCGCGGAAGATTTTGTTAAGGTGGGTTATCCAACAGATGCCCAAGCATTACTGATCTGTGAATTAGATGGTACCGAGGCCGAAGTTGAAGAACAGCTGGCTTTGGTCACTGAGTGTTTTAAGCAGCACGGCGCACAGCAGATTCGTATCGCAAAAGATGCTTCAGAAGCGGCGGCCTTATGGCATGGGCGCAAAGCTGCATTTCCTGCGGTAGGGCGCATATCACCGGATTACTATTGTATGGATGGCACCATACCACGCAGCCAAGTGGGTTATGTGTTAACCCGTATCAGTGAGCTTTCACAAAAATATGGACTTAGAGTTGCTAATGTTTTTCATGCTGGAGATGGCAACTTACACCCTCTTATATTATTTGATGCCAGTATTGATGGAGAACTTGAACAAGCCGAATTATTGGGTGGTGACATCCTTACCCTATGTGTTGATGTGGGCGGCACTATTACCGGTGAACACGGGGTTGGTTTAGAAAAAATGCCCCAAATGCCCTATCAATTTGGTGATGCAGAGTTGGCTCAGTTTAGACGTTTAAAGGCAGCTTTTGACAGTGAAGAGTTGCTTAACCCGGGTAAGGGTATTCCCACACTTAAGTATTGCCAAGAATACCGGAGCTTACAACATGGTTGATTTAATATGGCTGATTTAACGCAGCAGTTGGCGCAACAGATTCAACAGGCATGTGCCACTAACACAGTCCTTAAAATACAGGCTGGCAATACCAAGGCCTTTCTTGGAAGGGACACCCTGGGTGAAGTGATTGATGTAGCTGATCACACAGGTGTGATTAGTTACAGTCCTACAGAGCTTGTCATTCGTGCTCGAGCGGGCACTAAAATTGCTCTGCTCAATGAACTATTAAGCCAGCAACAACAACGCTTACCTTTTGAACCACCCAGTTTTTCTGGAGCAGCCACTATTGGAGGCACGGTGGCGGCAAATCAGAGCGGCCCTTCACGGCCATGGTTTGGTGGTGTTAAAGATAGTTTGCTAGGTTTAGGGCTAATTAATGGCTATGGCGAGGTCATGCAGTTTGGTGGCCAGGTGATGAAAAACGTGGCAGGTTTTGATGTGACAAGGTTGCAGTGCGGTGCTATGGGCAGCTTGGGGCTTATTACTGACGTGTCTATAAAAGTATTACCGCAGTTTAAAGCCAACTATACGCTAACGTTTGAAATGGCCGCAGAAGCTGCTTTAGAGGCTATGGTTCGTTGGGCCAACTTGAGCTTACCTATTACTGGTATGTGTTATCTGCAAGTGCAGGGCAAAAGCCGACTCCATGTGCGCTTGCAGGGTGGCGAGAGTGGTGTTGCTTCTGCTAGCCAATTTTTGGGTGGTGAGCAGTTGGCGCCCAATGTTGCAGATGAATTTTGGCAAGCACTTAGAGAAGGTCAGTTATTGCAGCCGCAGCCCCAGCAGACATTATGGCGCTGGAGTGGGCCACGTGACGCACCTATTCATAGCGTACCCAATACCTCTTTGATCAACTGGGCGGGATCTGAACGATGGGTGTTAGATGACGCTTCAGTTACACCTAAAAAAGGTCTAATTCAATACCAAGGTGGCGATCGATTGGCTGAAGTTTATGGTGCACTAAGTGCTCCCCAACAGGCCCTGCAACAGCGCATAAAGCATGCATTTGACCCCCATGGGATTTTAAACCCAGGTCGCTTATATTCTTGGATGTAAACTACTAAACTGACATAAGTTACTCAAATCATGAAAACCATTATTGCCAAAGAATTTGCCGATCAACCTCAATTTAACCCTGTTAAAGGTATTTTGCAGGCTTGTGTGCACTGTGGGTTTTGTACTGCAACTTGCCCTACTTACCTCATGCTAGGTGACGAACGTGACAGCCCTCGTGGCCGTATTTATATGATGAAAGCCATGTTCGAGGGTGAGCCAGTCACCCAAGAAACACGCCTTCACTTGGATCGCTGCCTGACCTGTAGAAGTTGTGAAACCACCTGTCCCTCAGGCGTAGAATATGGCCGCTTGGTGGATTTAGGCCGGGTGGTGGCGGAACAAAAAGCACCCCGTCCCGTAGTGCAAAAGTTTGTGCGCTGGGGCTTGCGACAAGTGCTGCCTTATCGAGCTAGATTTGGCCCGTTATTTAAAATGGGTCAGTTAGTTAGGCCAGTGTTACCGATGGTGTTAAAACAACACATACCCTCAGCGTCTGCCAAACTCATGGCCCCAAAGACCAATCATAAGCGGGTGATGTTGAGTTTACCGGGTTGTGCCCAAGCCAGTGCTGCACCTAATACAGACGTCGCGGCGGCTCAGGTGTTAGATAAGCTCCATATCACGCTAAAAGTACTTCACAGAAGTGGCTGTTGCGGCGCTATAAATCATCACTTGAATGACCATGAAAAAGCCCTCGAGCAAGCCAGACACAATATAGACTTAGTGTGGCCAGAATTGCAGGCTGGGGCAGAAGCTGTGGTCATCACAGCCTCTGGCTGCGGGGCTACCTTGCAAGAGTATGGTCATATGTTGCGTCATGACATCGCTTATGCAGATAAAGCCAAGCAAGTCGCCAAGGCTGCCAAAGATATAGTGGAAATTTTGGCTCAAGAAAACCTAACTGACATTAAAGTAAGGTTACGTGAAGAAAGATTAAAAGACGTAAAGGCTGTGGGTAAAATAGCAGTACATTGCCCGTGCACCCAGCAACATGCCATGCAGTTACCACACAAGGTAAAAGCATTGCTAGATGACCTAGGCTTTGACACCGCAGACACTAAAAATGATCATCTGTGCTGTGGTTCTGCAGGAACCTATTCATTACTGCAGCCAAAATTGAGTCATCAGCTGCGAAGCCAAAAAATCAACGACTTAACCGTCGACAACCCACAGCTTATCGTCACCGCCAATATTGGCTGTCAGCTACATTTGGGTGGTGCAGGTAATGTGCCCGTTAAACATTGGTTGGAGCTATTGGCAAAGTAGTAGCAGTTGCCATGCCCTAGGGGTCTAAGTTAATTATGGCACCGGGTGTGGGTGCTATAAAAAAGTCAGGCAATAACCCTCGCTCGCGTAATGCTTTAGCAAGCATTAAACGTGGCTCATTAACAGACTCGTCGGTGAGTATAAAAGTGCCCCAGTGCATGCCAAACGAACGCTTTACTTGTAAATCTAGGGCAATTTGTACCGCTTCAGCAGGATCAACATGTTGGTTTTTCATAAACCATCTAGGCTTGTAGGCTCCTATGGGTATAAAGGCAAAGTCTGGAGTTCCCATGCGCTCTTGGGTAGTAATGAAATCCTTGGAATAACCCGTATCACCAGCATGATAGAGCGAAAGGTTAGGGCTCTTTAAAAACCAGCCTCCCCACAAGCTGGTGTTGCGCCCAGTAACCCAGCGACCGGACCAGTGCTGTACTGGGGTAAAAGTAAACTCAGTTTGATTCACTTTAGTGGTTTGCCACCACCTAAATTGAGACACATTAACTAAGCCTTGCGAATCTAACAATGCTTTGTCTCCTTGAGGCACCAAAATCAACATGTTGGGGTTGATTGCTTGTAGGGTTTTAAGGCTTGGTAGGTCTAGGTGATCATAATGATTATGACTAATGATCACGGCATCGATACTGGGCAACTGCGCTATTGACAAAGCAGGTGGGATTAACCGTTCAGGCCCTGCCCAACCCACAGGTGATGCTCTTTTTGAAAAAATGGGATCAGTTAATACCGTTACATCGCCAGTGTTAAGTAAATACGTTGCATGCCCAATCCAAATAGCATAATCAGTTGATTGAGGCGTTAGGCTTTGCCATTCATCAGAGACGTTGATAGCCACTCGGTCTGGTGTAGGGTCCTTAGTAATGCGCCATTCGATCACATCACCTAGGGTTTTTGGTACAGTATTTGGGTCGGTGTTATGAAAAGTTTCATCCACACTACAAGATTGTAAAATGAGTGTTAAAAATAGGCTAGAGATGACTAGCCCGATATGGCTTTCCCCAAATGTTGCAACACGTAAATTCAATGTATACCTCTATTACTTTGGAAGGCTAAAAACACTATTTCGTGACTTAACATTTGAAGTAGTTAGTAGCGTAGATTTATAAACCAAGCGAATTATACATTACCACTGGGTGATAAGAGATTGGTTGAGCGCTTTTAAAAGTGCCATTGGAAGTGTTATGTAGGCCAAGACATGGATAAATAAGCTATGCTGTAACATGAGTTTGGTAGTAATGCCTTGCGCGGTCTAACTATTAGCTTAACCAAAGTTTAAAGATACGGTTTTCTCAGGGCTGGCAATCTTTACCTACTTTGACACAGGTTAGGGGAATTAATTGGCATTGTGTTAGTCTAGATATAGGACTCGTATTATTACTGTTAAGGAAGATTCCATGAGAAAAATGACTAATAAAACCATTCAAAAAGTGACTAGGCAGCTTGCTTTAAACCTCACTTTAACTGCCTCTGGTCTGATGTTAGCCAGCGGTGTGCAAGCTCAAACGATGCTGGTAAAAGTATTGCAAAAATCTGATGAAATCATGTCTCAGGTTTATAAAGAAGTACCTGTTAAATCCTGTAGGGTGGAGCAATTGCCCATTTACGGCACTCAAGCTGGAGGCCAGCAAGCCTCTACTGCAGACGTCATTGCCAGTGCCATTTTTGGTGGTTTATTGGGCAACCAAGTTGGAGGAGGCACGGGTAAAGATGCAGCTACGCTACTTGGTGCTATTGCCGGTGCAGATATGGCCAATAAAAAAGGTAAAAGTAAGCAGGTTATTGTGGGCCAAAAGCAGCAAGAAGTATGCGATGTAGAAATGCAACAGCGCAGTGTGAACCAGGTAACGGGCTACAAAACCTACATCGAATTTGGTGGCAATATATGGCAAATGACCACCACTATCCCCTACACCACAGGTGAGTTTTTAAGTGTTAATGTTGACATAACACCTGCTGAATAACCATTACTTGCTTAATGCTAGGCCTAGTGTAGCTGGGTCTGCATTGCCACCAGATAAAATCACTAATGTGGTTTTATCTTTTACCCCTAAGCTATCATCTAAGATGGCTGATAAACCGACGCACCCACCCGGTTCCACCACTATTTTAAGCTGCTGCATACATATGGCCATCGCTGCTAATACGTGCTGCTGGCTCACTGCTTTAGCGCCCGCTAAATAATGTTGCATTATAGGAAACGTAAGTTCACCCACCATGGGTGTGACTATGGCATCACAAATTGAGGCACTATAAATAGAAGTGGACGCAATTTTGTTAGCGACGCGTTGGCCTGCAACCATCGAGCGTGCGGCATCATCATAACCTTCAGGTTCTGCCCCCCACATAGTAATATTAGGAAAGTGATGCTTTAGTGCTGTGGCACTGCCTGCAATCAAACCACCACCAATAGGGGCAATGGCCTGGTCTGGTACCAAACCCAGTGCCTCAAGTTGATGAGCTGCCTCTATGCCTAGCGTGCCTTGGCCAGCAATAATGTCTAGGTCGTTAAAGGGAGGAATGAGCGTGAGATTTTGTTCATGAGCCAATGTTAGACCAATAGCTTCTCGGTCTTCAGAATGTCTATCATATAGGATCACTTTAGCCCCAAGGGCTTTGGTGTTGGCAATTTTAATCTGTGGCGCGTCGGCAGGCATAATAATGGTGGCGGGCACACCAAAATGGGCTGCTGCGGCAGCTACACCTTGAGCATGGTTACCTGATGAATAAGCAACGACACCAGTAAGTTGGTTGGCTTGGGCAAGTTTGGTCAGTTTATTAAAGGCACCACGAAACTTAAATGAACCGGTACGCTGTAGGTTTTCGGCTTTGAATAGCACGCGTGCGCCTAGTTGTTGGTTAAGCAATGGCGACTCAAGTAACGGTGTGACCAAAGCGTGGCCTTTGATACGCTGGCTAGCAGTGAGTATGTCTTGATAATTAATGGCAAGCTTAGTCATAAAAGTAAGTGCTTAGTGTGAGTGTTTTGTAAAAAAACAAATAATAGCACTGTTAAGGTGCATTATTGCTGTAAAAAACTGACCAAAGGGAAACCTTTAATACCTAATTTGCTGCCTTAGTTAATACACGGCTTACTGTGCTTAATACCTCAATATAAAAGCTGTGTTATCATAGGAGATTGCGTTTCTATTTGCCGTCACCTTATGACACTTTCCAGCTGTCCAAAATCACGACTTAGGTTACCACCTAACAAACATCAGGTTAAACAAGAGTTAGCTCAAGATGTGGCGCACTTTTTAGCGCGTGGTGGAAATGTGAAGCAAGTGGAGCAGGGTGAAACTGCCTTAATTAATGGTTGCTTCAATCAACAACGTCCTACAGTTGCTGGCCAGGCGCAAACACGTACGCTGCTTTCTTCTCAGGTAGAGGCGATTGAAAAGCGTAAAGAAGAGCGTCGTCATATCAAACCTATCCCCGTTAAGGCTAACCGTAGGCCCACTAAAAAGTGGATATACGACGACTTTGGTGAACCATTACGTTGGGTGTGGGCTTAGTTAATTAGCATTACAAAGTGGCGCAAGTAATTAGCCACCATTGCTACTATACCCCACCAATCCAGAGACTGACTTGGCTAACGATGTACGGCCAACATAATATGACGCATTCAATCCAGTACCGAATAAATAAAGAAAGCAACGCAATTTATAGCATACAGGGCAATAATAGGTAGCGTGTTGGCGCGGGCAATGTGACTACCTTTTATATTATAATTCCCCTGCATGGCCAGTAACGTTCCTGAAACGGGGTTGATAGAACTACCTAATCCCCAAGCCGATAAAAAGGTCATGGCAAGCAGGTTTGGATTAGGCTCTAGTGTAAGCAGCAACGGTGCAATTACCGCCATGATCATAATCACATGCACGCCTAATCGGGCTGCTATCAAGCAAAACCCTAAGGTTAAACACGCTTCTAAAGGTCCGTAATGGGAAAAAGGTAGCCATGGTGGCATCACCTTAAATAGCTCTCCTAGGCCAATTGCAAATACGCCAGCCGCCAAAAATAACATAATTTCGTTATGCATATTGGCTAAACGGTTAGTAATGTGAGCGTGCAGCTGGCCTATGCCACCTTCGAAGAGCAGCACCATAATGACCAGCAACGGTGCGCTAATGGCAATGATTTGAGTAATGGCAATGGTGGGCCATATTTCATGAGCAGTAATCACAGCTACAGCCAATAAAGCCGGAAGAACCAAACTTCGGCCTTTAAGGGGGTAGCCTGTAAGCTTTGATTCTGGCGCTTGGTGTAACCAATACAGCATGGCTAAACTAATAAAACCCATAGGGGCGCCAACGCTCATTACTGCTAGCATGTCCATGTTTGGCACAAGGCTTAAGGTGTACGCCATGGCTGCAAAAAAAGGTGACCAAAGAGCGCATACAGCAAAATTAATAGTGAGTAAGCTAACGGTGCGTGTATCTATGTTTCGGCTATGGCTTAGTTTGTCTGCAATAATTAACAAGGCTGACATGTTGATGATAGCGCTAAAAAAGTGCCCCGATGCTAAGGTACTAATGAGACCTTTTTTTCCTGCCGGTGGTAACCTTTGTTTACTGTGCTTAGACGGAGTAGCTATTAAGCTTAAAAAGCTTACAGCAGCGAGCATAGCCAGTAACTGAGTATTGCTATTAATAAGCTTAAAAAGTGGCGCAGAGCCGCCTTCAAGAAGGCTATAGCCTAATCCAGCGATGCCAACGCTAATCAATATCAGTGATTGCACCAAAGAACGCCGGGCGAGCAATGCAACGGACGAAACTGCAAAGCCCCACAGTAGTATGCCAGCAATGGGGTAGAGTGCTGGAAGGGCTAGGGCCAACACACTCAAAAGTGCCCCTGCGGCTAAACTATAGCCTCTAAGTTGCTGGATCAAAGGGTGACTTTAGCAGCACGAATTTTATTGAGGGTCAACTGTTCACGCTGCACAAGAGTTTGCCATACAGGCTGAGTTAACATGCGTTCAAAATAGACAGATAGCTTTGGCCACAAATGTGGGTCGATACTTTCGCCCGCGTGCATAAAGTTAACCATCTGACTGGTGATAGCAATGTCTGCTAAAGAAAAACAATCATCCACAAAATAATCTTGGTCACCCAGCTGGTTTTCTAGGTAAGCCAGTAGTGGAGGAATATTTTGCGACAATGCCTTTTGGATCAGATCTTCATTGGGCACTTTACCCAAAGCTGGTTGGAGCACGCGTTGGCGAAACACCGTAAAGGCAAGTAGAGGTGCTAGCTCATAATCGGCAAATTTTTCTAACCAGCGCATGTGTGCTCGAGACTTGGCACTAGTGGGAATGAGTTTTGTTAAAGCGTTGTGATCTAAGGATTCAATCAGGTAATTACAGATAATACTGGAATCAGCCTGAGACCAGTCACCATCTTGCAGCACAGGGATTCTTTTTAACGGACTTATGTTAACAAAACTCTCTGGCACTGAGCCTGGCACCACTACCTTAAGAGTGTAAGGTGTTTTAGACAGGGTTAATAAATACATGACTTTGCGAACAAAAGGCGACAATGGTGCGCCATGAAGGTTGAAGCCCATGTTAACAATCCAAAAATACGAAGAGGGTGTCTATTGTGGCTGAGGGAAGGCTTAAACTCAAATAGTTTACTAATATAATGGACCGTTATAATAAATAACTAAGTAGTTGAAATAAACACATTAATTTTCACATTAGTGCTTGACACAAAACAGCTCAATCACTAATATGCGCACTCCAGTTTGGTACGGCCAACAGGCAATATCAACCGCGAATGTGTCCCGTTCGTCTAGTGGTCTAGGACACTGCCCTTTCACGGCGGTAACAGGGGTTCGAACCCCCTACGGGATACCACTTATTTTGGACTACAGTTAGAGGTCAGATGTTTGACTTAAAACCCTAACTTTTAACTGTAAACTTAAAATAAGCAAAGGCAAATCACACGCCTCCAACAAGTGATATGTAGCGGGAATAGCTCAGTTGGTAGAGCACGACCTTGCCAAGGTCGGGGTCGCCGGTTCGAATCCGGTTTCCCGCTCCATTTTTTCAAAAAAATCAAAATCAAAAAGACTAACTCTAAATTACTACTTGGTCAATGCCAAGCTTTGGTTTCAATTTTTTTGCTTATACTTAGTACAAAACGTATCCTATTAATTAACGTTAAAAAGTTAACCAATAGGTATGGAAAGCTTTTTGTAGCAGGCTCATTGGAATATTTTTGGCATTAATTATAAAATACACAATATTACCCAACATATTTCAATTACTGGTTGACATAATTCAGTAAAATCAATAATATGCGGTCCACTCTTTACAGAGCTATAGCGTCCCGTTCGTCTAGTGGCCTAGGACACTGCCCTTTCACGGCGG
>CAJXEN010000054.1 GCA_913052465.1 uncultured Oceanospirillaceae bacterium | reverse complement strand
CGAACGAGTGTGCATATATAAGTGGGGAAGTAAGGTATTAATGGTGCCCGGAGACGGAATCGAACCGCCGACACGAGGATTTTCAATCCTCTGCTCTACCGACTGAGCTATCCGGGCAATATTGCTTTGTGTTCTTCTGTGTAGGTTGCACACTATTATGCTACCGAGAAGAGGGCAGTATTAAACCCGTTTTGCTTTTTGCTGTCAACAATAAGTTGCTGAAAACTGGTTATTTTTTATTGTTGTGAGTTTTTACTGGCCTGAAGGGGCAACGTAGCCTTCAGCTTGGTCGTAATCGTCACCAGAGACAAATTTGTCCAGTTCGCCTTGTAGGTACGAGCGACTTTCTGGATCCATCATATTGAGGTGCTTTTCGTTAATGAGCATAGTTTGGTGTGCTAACCAATCTTGCCATGCTTGTTTAGATAAGGTTTCAAACAATGTTTGGCCTTTAGCGCCTGGGTAAGGTGGGCGATCCATGGCTTCCATGTAGGCTTTGTATTTGGTGCAAAAAACGGTGCGGGTCATGGGGTTTTCTCAAGTAGTTTTTTGATCGGTGTCGCTAACCCTATTGTATGCAGTTGTTGGTTGTCGTACCACTGACTTTTACTGTTTTCTGCAACTTTGTGTGGTGAGCTGTTCAGCACTAGCATGTGTGGCTCTATGGTGAGCTTATAGTGGCTGAATATGTGTTTAATGGGTGCTAGGGGTTTGGTTTTGGTAGGTAAGCCATTTAAAGCGAGTTGTGTTTGCAGCGCCTTTAGGTCTGAAAATTCTGGCAGGCTCCAAAGCCCACCCCAAATACCCTTGCTAGGGCGCTGCTCAAGCAAGGTTTGGCCATATTGGTTTTTAAGTAATAACACGCTAATAGTTTTGTGTGGCAATACCTTTTTTGGTTTAGGGGTAGGGATAAGGGCCACTTTGTCTTGTGCTAGCGCAAGGCACTGACCTTGCATAGGACAAGCCACACACAACGGTTGCTTGGGTTTACAGATGGTTGCGCCTATGTCCATGATGGCTTGGGTGTAGTCGGCGTTACGCTGGTCTGGTGTTAGCTGCGTGGCTATGTGCCACAGCTGTTTGTCTATTTGGCTTTGGCTGGGCCAGCCTTCTATAGCGTTTAGGCGTGTTAGCAGGCGCTTTACGTTGCCATCTAGTATCACTCCAGGCAAATTATAGGCTTGGCTAATAATCGCGCCTGCGGTTGATCTGCCTATGCCCTTGAGGGCTATTAGTGCCTCTACGTCCTTTGGCATGTTAGCTTGATGCTGTTCTACAATAGTGATGGCGCTGGCATGGAGGTTACGGGCTCGGGTGTAATATCCCAAGCCAGTCCACATGCTTAGAACTTCGTCTATATCTGCTTGAGCCAGATCTTTTACTGCAGGAAAACGCTCCATAAATCGTTCAAAATAAGGGATAACAGTGACCACTTGAGTTTGCTGTAGCATGATTTCAGAAACCCACACGCGATAACCTGTTCGGTTTTGCTGCCAAGGCAGGTGGTAGCGGCCATGTTGGTCGAACCATGTGAGTAGTTGTTCAGAAAAAGAGCTGTTTGTAGTCATTGATTGGGGGCGTATACTTGAGCAAATAGGGATAATGCTCAGTATACAATTGTTTTATCGCTTTTTGGGGCCTTTGTGCTTTGTAAAATGGCGACTAAAAGCCGTATAATTGTAGTTGTTATGTAGCCTTACCCAATATCAAACGCAAGGAAATCTCATGTCTGCACGTATTGCCACAGTTGAACGAAATACCCTAGAAACGCAGATTAAAGTGAGCCTTAATTTAGATGGCACTGGCAAGTTTAGTTGTGTTACTGGGTTGCCATTTTTAGACCATATGTTGGAGCAGGTAGCGCGTCACGGTTTGATTGACTTAGACATTAACGCCAAGGGTGATTTGCATATTGATGCGCACCATACAGTAGAGGATCTGGGGATTACCTTAGGTATGGCGGTAAACGAAGCCGTGGGTGATAAAAAAGGCCTTACTCGTTATGGCTACGCTTATGTGCCGCTTGATGAAGCCTTGTCTCGCGTAGTAATGGATTTTTCAGGCCGGCCAGGTTTATTTAACCGGGTAGATTATACCCGTGGCCGTATTGGTGGTTTTGATGTGGATTTGTTCGATGAGTTTTTCCGCGGTTTTGTGAACCATGCCAAGCTAACATTACACATTGACAACCTTCGTGGGAAAAATGCCCATCATCAAGCCGAAACGGTGTTTAAAGCCTTTGGCCGTGCTTTACGGATGGCTTTAAGTCCCGATGAACGTATGGCAGGCATGATGCCCTCTACCAAAGGTAGTTTATAGGTTTAGTATGAAATCCATTGCAGTAATTGATTATGGTATGGGTAATTTGCACTCTGTTGCCAAGGCTCTAGAACACGTATGCCCAGATACTCGGGTGTATGTTACTAACGATGCGGCTAAGATTGAAGCCAGTGACCGTGTTTTATTGCCAGGTGTAGGCGCCATTCGTGACTGTATGGCCGAGATCAAGCGTCTAGGTGTGGATCAAATAGTAGCCGACCAAATGGGTAAGAAACCCATGCTGGGTATTTGTGTAGGTATGCAGGCCCTTATGCAGCGTTCTAGTGAGAACGATGGCGTAGATTGCTTAGGCCAATTAACAGGTGAGGTATCTTTTTTTGGTGATCAGGCTAGTGTTAAAGAAGCCCACTTAAAGGTGCCTCATATGGGTTGGAACCAAGTTCAGCAGCAACCCCATAAACTGTGGCATGGCATAGAAGATCATAGTCGCTTCTATTTTGTCCACAGCTATTACGTGCGCACCAAAGCACGTGATCTAGTTGCCGCCACCTGCAATTATGGCCTTGAGTTTGACGTAGCTTTAGCCCGGGAAAACCTCTTTGCTGTGCAATTTCATCCAGAAAAGAGCCAGGCTGCAGGCCTTCAACTTTTACAAAACTTTTTACAGTGGGACGGTAGCTAAACACTGCCGTAAATAGTCTATGTCTCAAAACCCCTTATTAATGATTCCAGCTATCGATCTAAAAGATGGTGAATGTGTACGCCTACGCCAAGGCCGGATGGAAGAGTCTACGGTATTCTCCACAGACCCGGTAGCGGTAGCCAGCCAATGGGTAGATGCCGGTTGCAGAAGGCTACATTTGGTAGATTTAAATGGTGCATTTGCTGGTAATCCGGTCAATGGTGACATTGTTAAAGCCATTGCTATAGCGCACCCTAAACTACCGATTCAAATTGGTGGTGGTATTCGTAACGTAGAAATTATTGAAGCTTACCTACAAGCAGGTGTTGAGTATGTAATTATTGGTACTCAAGCGGTGCGTGATCCAGATTTTGTGACCCAAGCCTGCCGTGATTTTCCTGGCCGTATTATTGTTGGCTTAGATGCCATTGATGGCATGGTGGCAGTTGAGGGGTGGGCCGAAGTAACCAATATTAAAGCGGTAGACCTAGCCAAACGTTTCCGTAACGACGGCGTGAGTTCTATTGTTTATACTGATATTGCTCGTGATGGCATGATGCAGGGTGTTAACGTAGAAGCCACGCGTCATTTAGCCGTCGAAGCTGGTATCCCCGTAATCGCCTCTGGTGGGGTAACCAATATGGACGATGTGCGAGCTTTAGCTGCTGTTGCAGGAGATGGCATTGTGGGGGCTATTACTGGCCGGGCTATTTATGAAGGCACGTTAGATTTAGCTGCGGCGCAGTCTTATTGTGATAACCAAACCTAGCAGCCCGTTGCTGTTCATCACTTCTCATTATTAGGAAACTCCCATGGGCTTAGCCAAGCGTATTATTCCCTGTTTAGACGTGAACAACGGCCGTGTGGTTAAAGGCGTGCAGTTTGTTGATATTAGAGATGCAGGAGACCCAGTAGAGGTGGCTAAGCGCTACAATGAGCAAGGTGCAGACGAGATTACCTTTTTAGACATAGGCGCAACTCACGAAAACCGTGACACCATGGTACATACGGTAGAAAAAATGGCGAGTGAGGTGTTTATTCCCCTTACTGTGGGTGGTGGGATTAGAACCTGTGAGGATATTCGTCGCATGCTTAATGCTGGTGCAGACAAAGTAGGCATTAATTCTGCGGCGGTGTTTAATCCAGATTTTGTGCAACAAGCTGCGGGCCGTTTTGGCGCCCAATGTATTGTGGTGGCTATTGATGCTAAACGAGTGAGCGCCGCTGGTGAGGCTCCTCGGTGGGAAATTTTCACTCACGGTGGCCGTAAGCCCACAGGCATTGATGCCGTTGAGTGGGCCATTAAAATGGTGAATTATGGTGCTGGTGAAATACTGCTGACTAGCATGGATCAAGATGGTGTTAAAAACGGCTATGATCTAGGTGTTACTCGCGCTATTAGTGAAGCTGTGTCTGTGCCTGTGATTGCTTCAGGTGGTGTAGGTAACTTAGATCATTTAGTTGATGGTGTGATTACAGGCAAGGCCGACGCTGTACTGGCAGCCAGCATTTTCCACTTCAACGAGTACACTATTCCGCAAGCGAAAAAATACATGGCTTCAAAGGGTATTGAGATGAGACTGTAGCGGTTGTAGGTGGTTTATTAATGCCGAGGCTGAGGTGAGCTTAATGCCTGCTTCATCTAAGCGGCCAAGGGATTTGTTTAAAAAGGCCGTAGTGGCTGGGTAGGGGTGGCCAATAAGAACGGCAAATCCATGCTTATTAGCAATATCCATGGCCTGTTGAAACTGCTTTTCTAGTGCTTCTGTGCTGGTATCGTTATCTAAAAACACATCTCGCGTTAGTGCTGGGACAGCTTGAGCCATGGCCTGTTGCAAGGCCACACTTTGTGCACTTGTGCGGCTATCTACAAAAAACAAATTTAGCTCGTTAGCTATGTCCATAGTCCATTGCATGGGCAGGTTTTGTTCGGTTAAGGCGCTACCCATGTGATTATTCAGTCCCGCTGCATAGGGTACGCTTACAAAGTTTGCTCGCAACACTTTTTTGAATTCTTGTTCGTCCATATCAGAGGTCAGGCCACCAGGGCCAAGCCTAAGGCCTGCGTGGCTTTGCATAGGTACATGGAGCATTATTTGCTTATCAGCTTCGTTCCCTAGGCGAGCTAGTAACGCACCATGAGGTGTGTGGGGCATCACTGCTAAGGTAATGGGGCCTGGTAAATTGACTGCACCTAACCCGTTGGCTAGGTTATAGCCTAAGTCGTCTATTATAATGACCATAGACGGTTGGAATTCATTTGCCTTAACCAGGCTTGTGCTGGTGATAAGAGGTAGAAGTAGTAAGCAGATAAAGTGCTTCAAAAAGTGGCGGCTCATTTGTTGTTTTGCGTATCTAAGGGATTAAGTAGGTTTAGTGCGGCAGACAATTGCAGGTCGTTTTCAGTACTGGCATTGCTTATGTTTAAGTTAGGTTCAATGCCCTTAAGATGGATATTATGACCGTCAGGGGTGTAGTAGTATGCCGTTGTTAGTTTAACGCCAGTACCTTGGGGTAAGGTAATAATAGACTGCACCGAACCCTTGCCAAAGCTTGTATTGCCTACTAGTTGGCCACGTTTATGATCTTTCATAGCCCCAGCTACAATTTCAGATGCTGAAGCGCTGCCGTTGTTAATGAGCACAGCTAACGGCCAACCCTCACTAGGGTCGGTTATGTGGGCATCAAAACGCATGCTGCCATGGGCTTGACGTGCCTTGGTGGTGACGATGGTGCCTTTGATTAAAAATGCATCGGCTACTTGAGCTGCTGCTTCTAAAGTTCCACCTGGGTTATTTCTTAAATCTAGCAACCAGCGATCTGCCCCTGCTAACTTAAGTTCTTTCATTTGCTCTACTAAGTCTTGTCCGGTGTGGTCTTGGAAACGGCTAATACGCAAATAAGCTACGTTACCTGCCATTAGCTCACTACGCACGCTTTGTGTGGTAATGATTTCTCGAGTTAACGAAAACTTAAGTTTTTCGCCATTACGTAAAATATCGAGCGTCACCTTAGTTCTGGCATCTCCAGTCATTAGCTGGTCTATGGCGTGCACATCAAGCCCTTTAACTGCTTTACCTTGTACATGGGTAATCCAATCACCAGGCAAAATTCCAGCACGGTATGCCGGGCTATTGTCGATAGGGGTTATTACCCGAATGTAACTGCCCTCTGGTACTAGCTCAACTCCAATGCCTGAGTATTCCCCTCGGGTGTCTTCTTGCAGGCGCGCCATATCCTCGGTATCTAAGTAGCTGGAAAACGGGTCTAGCTTTAGAATCAAACCTTCAAGGGCCAGCTGCAATAACTCTTCGTCTGTTTTGGCTTCTACGTGTTGAAGGCGAATCCGTTCATAGACTGCTACAAAAGATTGAAGCGCAGCTAATGGTACTTGGGCTTGGGGTGCAGGTGCCGCAGCCATCGCACTGTTATGGATTAGTGTGCTGAATGACAGTGCAAGCACTAGGCGCACGAGGCATTGCTTAAACTGGGTTTTGATGATCAACGGGTTCTGTCTAATGTGCATAACGTAACTTTATTGCAACCACTGTTTAGGATTTAAGGGTTTTCCCTTTTTTCTCAAAGAAAAGTATAAGGCAGCTTGGGCATTACCACCAGATTTTCCGCTACTAGCGATAAGTTGTTGAGCAGCAGCATTATCTCCTACCGACAAGTAAAGGGCTTGGTTGTGCCCATACAAACTTAAAAAACCATCACCATGATCAACTATAATAACCAATCCATAACCTTTTAACCAATCGGAAAAAACCACTTGTCCGCCATGGATAGCGACCACATCGGAACCTTCAGGGGCGGCAATCAACCAACCTTGTTGGCTCAAGGGGTAGCTGCTTTGCAACACTCCAAAACGGTTAAGTAGCTTACCCTTGATAGGCCAGGGTAGCCTACCTTTAGCATTAGCCAGCGGTGTGTTTGCCACCTGGATGTTTGCTTTGGCAATGGCCACTTGAATTTGCTCCAGTAGCTCTTGAGCTTGCGCCTGATCAGCTTTAGCACTGGTTAAACGTTGGGCCTTTGAGGCCTGTTTGCTATTTAATTGTTTAAGATTAGTGGCAAGGTTGGTTTTAGCTTGTGCTAAATGTTGGTTTTGAGCTTCTAATTGCTTGGCATGCTGCTGTAATTCTAGGGTTAAGTCGGCTTGCTCTTGTTGTACTAAAGCTAGGCTAGTTAACGTTTGGCGATAGGCTTCCATCTGCTTGGCGCTAGCTTGGTTTAAATATTGGTAATAGGCCATATTGCGAGCAAGCGCTGAGGGGTTATCTAAGCTCAGTAGTACATTTCCAGCAGAGTTTTGGCCTTGCTGATACTGACTTTTTAACTGCATGCTCAGCTGTTCATATTGGTTAGATAATGCATCTTGAAAATGGCTAGATTGCTGTTGTAATTGGGTTAGCCGCATGACTGCTTTTTTTCTAGTCTGTCGGTTCTGTTTTATGGCTTTACGCAGGCTGCTAATTTTTCGTTCATTGTCGCGTAGCTTTTTTTGCAAATCAGATGCTTGGTTTTGTGCTTTGTTGAGCCAAATCTGTAGGCTTCCTATATCGCTTTGCAATTGCACCATGCGTTGCTGGACTTGCTGCTCAGTGTTGGCAGAAAGGCCTGCGCTGATTAGTAACAGCAGGCCCCATGTTAAGTGGATAAAAGGGCGCAATTTAGTTAAATTCAACCAGATTACGGCCAGTCATTTCAGCCGGCTGCTCCAGGTTCATTAAATGTAATAACGTAGGCGCAAGATCTGCTAGTACGCCCGCAGAAAGTGTGGCATTGCCGTTTCTGCTACTCACATAAACCAAAGGTACTGGCCATAAAGTATGTGCCGTATGAGGTTGGCCAGTAGTGGGGTTTGTCATTAATTCTACGTTACCATGATCGGCAGTAATTAACGCCTCTGCGTCTACCTTTTCTAAGGCACAAACAATGCGTGCAAGGCAGGAGTCTATAGCTTCAACGGCTTTAACAGCTGCATCAAACTTACCTGTATGGCCAACCATATCAGCGTTGGCAAAATTACATACGATAAGGTCATAGGCGCAGCTTTCGATAGCAGCAACTAGCTTGTCGGTGAGTTCTGGTGCGCTCATCTGGGGCTGCAAATCATAGGTGGCGACGTTGGGGGAGGGAATAAGCTCCCGGCTCTCACCGTTATATAGGTCTTCTTGACCACCACTAAAAAAGAAGGTGACATGGGCGTACTTTTCAGTTTCGGCAATACGTAATTGTGTTTTGCCATGGTTCGCCATGACTTCGCCAAGGTCGTTTTTTATTTGGTGTGGCGCAAAAGCACAGGCGGTATCTATGTTCGCACTGTATTGGGTCATCATCACAAATTCAGCGAGATCAAGGGGTTCTCCACGATCAAAGCTATCAAACTGGTCATCAACAAACGCACGCGTAATTTGGCGAGAGCGGTCGGGCCTAAAGTTAACACAGATCATGGTGTCGCCATCTTCGATGGTAGCAGGCTGGCCACTTTGATCCAATATAACTGTTGCAGGCATAAACTCATCTGTGTTGTTATTTAAGTAGGCTTCTTGCAATGCATTAAGAGCAGATAAACATTCATGATCTGCCTCACCGTAACGCATGGCGCGATATGCGCTTTCAATGCGGTCCCAGCGTTGGTCTCGGTCCATAGCAAAATATCGGCCACATAAACTACCAATACGGCCGTTAATAGGCGCCAAAGCATCCATCAGTGCTTGTATGTAAGCTTGTGCCGAGCTGGGAGCTGTATCTCGGCCATCTAGCCATGCATGTACCACAATTGCTGAAGCGCCTCGCTGGTGGGCTAAACGGCAAGTTGCAAAAAGATGATCCTGATGGCTGTGCACGCCACCATCAGACAATAGGCCACAGACATGCACAGTACCTTTATTAGCCACAGCTTTGTCTATGGCAGCAAGCATTACTGGGTTACTATTAAAGTCACCGTCTGCAATAGCTTTACCAATTCGAGTGTAATTTTGATACACCACCCGACCAGCACCAATGTTCATGTGGCCTACCTCAGAATTACCCATTTGGCCATCAGGCAGGCCAACATCTGCACCTGATGTGCCCACTAAAGTATGGCGGTGATTGGCTAGCAAAGAATCCCAAGTAGGGGTGTTTGCTGATTTAATGGCATTGGAAGTGGATGATTCGCTTTGTCCCCATCCATCAAGAATGATGAGGGCTTTTGGGCTAGAAGTGGTCATGGTGTCTATTATCGGCAAATGGCACTTGATATTTTAGCAGTCCGCCCCCAATTTATCCATGCTATGGCGTATAATGCCGCCGAACTTGTCGTCCTTATGACGGCCCAGAACCTATTTAATCGTTGGGAATAATAAAACTTATGGAACGTTACCTCGAATTTGCAATCAATCACTGGGAAATGGTGGTGGCCTTACTACTGACATTATCGGTGTTATTGATCACAGAACGCCGCAAAGCTGCTCCGTCCGTTTCCCCGCAACAAGCAACTGTTTTGGCCAATGGTGAAGATGCACTTTTACTAGACATCCGTACCCCTGCAGATTTTCAAGCGGGGCGGGTCATTGGTTCTAAGAACATTCCCTTTACCGACTTAACAAAACGGATGTCGGAGCTTGAAAAACACAAAGATAAACCTATAGTCATCATCTGTAAGACTGGTCAAACATCTTCTAGCGCGGCCAATATATTAAAAAAGGCAGAATACACTAACGTTCAACGTATGTCTGGTGGTATGGCTGAATGGACAGGGCAGAACTTGCCACTTGTCCGTAAATAAAAGTCCAAAAGGAGGCCTTAGCCATGACAGCTAATGCAACAGCACAGGTGGTAATATACAGTTCTAGCCTATGTGGGTTTTGTTTTCGAGCTAAACGGTTGCTCGACAGCAAAGGCATAGCTTATGAAGAAATTAGTGTTGACGGGCGTGGCGAGCTGCGCCAGCAAATGATGCAGCTAACGGGTGGCCGCACTGTGCCACAAATTATCATCAATGGTGATGCTATTGGTGGCTGTGATGAGTTATATCTGTTGGATCGTCAGCAAAAACTAGATACCCTGTTAGCCGCTTCGTAAACGAAGTAGTTCCATATTGAATATATAATAAAGAGAATTAAGCATGAGCGAAGAAGAAAACGGCGCTGCAGCTCCAGAAGCTAGCACTCAGCCACAAATTATGATCCAGCGTGTTTATTTGAAAGACTTATCTTTTGAATCGCCCAACGCACCACAATCTTTCACTGCAGAGTGGAAGCCAGAAATAGGTGTGGATCTAAACAGCCAAGCCCGCCAGCTCAACGAAACTAATTTTGAAGTGATTTTACGGATTACCATAACGGCAATGGCAGACGAAAAGACAGTGTACTTAACGGAAGTGCAGCAAGCGGGTTTATTCCACATTGCTAACGTACCTAAAGAATCTATGGGCCAAGTATTGGGTGCTTTTTGCCCTAATATTCTTTTCCCATATGCCCGTGAAGCGATTGACAACCTAGTACAAAAAGGCAGCTTCCCAGCCTTGATGTTAGCACCGGTTAACTTCGATGCCTTGTATGCTCAGAGCATGGCACAGCAGGCAGCTCAGGCTGTTGAAGCAGCTAAAGCTGAGTCTGGTGAAGTGGCACCAGAACAAACACACTAGTTGGTTGGTTTAGCTAGCGCCTTCATAGTTAAGTTGGCGCCATGCTTCATAAACAACAATAGCCGCACAATTTGATAAGTTCAAACTGCGGCTTTGTGCTGTCATGGGTAGGCGAATTCTGCCGTCACACCTTGCTCTTATTTCTTTGGGTAGGCCCCTGCTTTCTGGGCCAAATAACAAAGCGTCATCTTTTTCAAACTTAGCATTACTAAAACAGTCACTGCCCTTAGTGGTCATGGCATAAATGGTTTTAGGGTTTACGCTAGCTAAAAACGCGTCGTAATTCTTGTGCACCTGCATATTTGCCCATTCGTGATAATCCAAACCTGCTCGCCTTAACGCTTTATCTTCTAAGGTAAACCCTAAGGGTTCAATCAAATGTAATTGAAACCCCGTATTGGCACACAGGCGAATAATATTGCCTGTATTAGGTGGAATTTCTGGTTCAAAAAGTACAACGTGTAACATAGTGTTTATTAGTCCCTGAAAGTGTTTAAGTATTGAGCCAGTTTTGCTTAAAGCCCTAACTCGTTAATTTTACGGGTAAGGGTGTTCCTGCCCCAGCCTAATAATTCTGCTGCTTCTCTGCGGCGGCCGTGGGTATGTGTCAGGGCCGCTTCTATCATCACTTTTTCGAACGCTGGCAGGGCCGTGTAAAGTAGTTGTTGTTGACCGAACTGTAGCTCTTTCTTTGCCCATTTTGATAATGAATTTTGCCAACTTTGTTCTGTACTAGTCTTGGTTTTTTGGTCTTGTAGCTCTGGCGGTAAATCGCTCACTAATATCTGACTGCCGCTGCCCATAACACTTAACCAGCGGCACACGTTTTCTAATTGGCGCACGTTTCCAGGCCAATCTAATGTTTTTAAATGGTCCGCAGCGGCGCTAGAAAGTTGCTTTGTTTCTACGGCAAGTTCCTTGGCGCTAGTCACTAAAAAGTGCCTTGCTAGTGCAGGGATATCTTCGCTACGCTGGTTTAGGTTTGGCAGTGGAATACGAATCACATTAAGCCGGTGGAATAGATCTTCACGAAATAATCCTTGTGCTACTCGTTTTGTTAAATCTTGGTGAGTGGCAGCAATAATACGCACATCCACTTTAACAAGGTTATGGCCACCCACTCGATAAAACTCACCGTCGGCCAGCACTCGTAATAATCGAGTCTGGGCTTCAGGGGGCATGTCACCGATTTCATCCAGTAGTAATGTGCCACCATGGGCTTGTTCAAAGTGGCCTTTGCGTTGGTTTACAGCACCTGTAAAAGCACCCTTTTCATGGCCAAAAAGTTCAGATTCAATGAGATCTTTTTGAATGGCAGCCATATTTAACGGAATAAAAGGTTGCTTAGCCCTGGGGCTATGTTGATGCAGTGCTTGGGCGATCAGCTCTTTACCAGTGCCAGAAGCACCATTAATCATCACTGTCATATTAGATTGTGACAGGCGCCCGATGGCTCTAAACACCTCTTGCATGGCGGGTGCTTCGCCAATAATATGGGCGTTTGCAGGTGCTAGTTCTGGTTCGCTAATGCTTTGTTGTTGCGCGTGTTGTAATCCGCGTTGTACTAAAGCGACGGCCTCATCAATGTCGAATGGTTTAGGTAAGTAATCAAAGGCGCCGCCTTGATAAGAAGCAACAGCGCTGTCTAGATCAGAGTGTGCGGTCATAATAATGACGGGCACATGGCCAAGCTGATGTTGTAACCGTTGCAATAAGCTTAGGCCGTCAATGCCTGGCATCCTAATGTCGCTAACAATTAAATTGGGCGAGTCAGACTCAAGTGCATCCAATAACTGTTGGCCATTTTCAAAGCATCGGCTACTGATTTGTGCTTGTTGTAAGGCGCGTTCTAGTACCCAACGAATGGCATGGTCGTCGTCTACTATCCATACATCTTGGCTCATGAGAGGGTCTCCATGGGTAGGTAAATATTAAAGCAAGTGTGACCTTTTTGGCTGTCACATTCGATGAGGCCTTGATGCTGTTGTATAAGGCTTTGTGCAATACTTAAACCTAGCCCAGACCCTTGTGCACGGTGAGTTACCAGTGGGAAGAATATGCCTTCTTTAAGGTCTGCGGCAATGCCATGGCCGTTGTCAGTAATGCTGATGCAGCACACTAAGCGGTGGCAGACGTTACCTATGGTGAAGCGCCTTACGGCCCTGGTTTTTAGGCGAATTATGCCATCACTAATCTGATTTTCCACTAACGCCTGCAGTGCATTGCGCCCTACGTTTAGCAATACTTGCGTCATTTGATTAGCGTCTATTAATAGTTCAGGCAGGCTGGGGTCATAATCTCGTATTAGTTGTACTTGGCTGCCTGCCTCGGCACGTAACAGCTGTTCTATCTTGTCCAGTATTTGATGGATGTTATAGGCCTGCTTTTGGGTCTGACGCTGTGGGCCAAGCAGGCGGTCCACAAGGTCTCTTAGGCGATCTGACTCAGAAATAATGATGTCAGTGAATTCGTGTAATGAGGGGTTAAGTTCTCTTTGTAATAGTTGTGCTGCACCGCGAATGCCACCGAGTGGGTTTTTAATCTCGTGGGCAAGGTTGCGTATAAGGTTGGAAGACGCTTGTTGTTGCGTGGTCATACGCGCTTCTTGGGTGAGGCGTTTCATGCGAGCCAAAGGTTGGATCTCTAAAGCTAAACTACTTTGTTCGTCCACCGGGGTAACGGTTAAGTCTACCCATAGTTTATGACCATTAGCTTGTTGGATTTCGGTGTCGCGACTGGTAAAGGATTGCTGATAGTTTGAACTATGGAGTAATTGCTGCTTAAGCTGTGGGTCTAACAATAACAAAGTGCCAATGGGTTCCATGTGCATTTGATGCGTACTGACTCTAAATAAGTTTTCTGCAGCTAAATTAAGGGCGATAATATCCATGCGTGCGTTCACCAGAACGATAGCGGTGGTTAAATGGTTAACCAAACTAGCGAGAGCTTGGCTTGTTTGCTGTGGACTAGGCATTGCACTCCGTGTGAGTAATTTATGACAATAAGCATGCGCACCAAATTAGTGCGTGCAATGTGCTTAAAAAGCCCTCCTTGGAGGGCTTTTGTCATGCGCTTAGCAAGAGTAGTAAAGGGCAAATTCTACAGGGTGAGTTACGCTGTTTACTGCTTCTACTTCGGTGTACTTAAGAGCAATGTAAGCATCGATCATTTCGTCGGTAAATACGCCGCCACGAGTTAAGAACTCACGATCTACTTCAAGTGCATCAAGAGCCTCTTCTAAGCTTCTAGCAACGGTTGGAATGGCAGCCGCTTCTTCAGCTGGTAGGTCATACAAATCCTTGTCGGCTGCGTCACCTGGGTGGATTTTATTTTGAATGCCGTCAAGGCCTGCCATCAACAATGCTGCAAAACATAAATATGGGTTAGCGGTGGGGTCAGGGAAGCGAACTTCTACCCGGCGGCCACGTGGATTGCTTACGTATGGAATACGGATAGAAGCCGAACGGTTACGGGCAGAATAAGCCAGCATAACAGGGGCTTCGAAACCAGGCACCAAACGCTTGTAGGCATTAGTAGAGGCGTTAGTGAAAGCGTTAAGCGCCTTAGCATGCTTAATAATGCCGCCAATGTAGTATAGCGCTATGTCAGACAAGCCGCCGTAGCCATCGCCAGCAAAAAGGTTAACGCCATCTTTTGCAATAGACTGATGCACGTGCATGCCAGAACCGTTGTCGCCAACGATTGGTTTGGGCATAAAGGTCGCTGTTTTGCCGTAAGCGTGTGCCACATTGTGTACGCAGTATTTAAGAATCTGTACTTCGTCAGCCTTGCGAACTAAGGTGCTGAACTTAGTGCCAATTTCATTTTGGCTAGCCGTTGCTACTTCGTGGTGGTGTACTTCTATTTCCACACCCATTGCTTCCATGGCATCACACATTTCTCCACGCATGTCGTGAGCAGAGTCAACTGGAGGTACTGGGAAGTAGCCGCCTTTAACGCCAGGACGATGGCCCATGTTGCCACCTTCGATAGTGGCGTTAGACTGCCAAGCGCCTTCTTGAGAGTTAATTTCGTACATGGCACCTTGCATGTCGGCTTTCCACTTAACGTCATCAAATACAAAGAACTCTGGCTCTGGGCCAAAGAATGCAGTGTCACCGATGCCTGTAGACTTAAGGTATTCCTCAGCGCGAGCGGCAACAGAGCGTGGGTCGCGGTCGTAGCCTTGCATGGTGGTTGGCTCAATAACGTCACAGCGCACGTTCGCAGTAGTTTGGTCTGTGAATGGGTCTAATACAGCAGAGCTATCGTCAGGCATGA
>CAJXEN010000053.1 GCA_913052465.1 uncultured Oceanospirillaceae bacterium | reverse complement strand
CCCTGCCAGTATCTTTGGTTTATACGGCAATAAAAAATACGATTACAGTTTTACAACTGTACCTCAAAAACACCTAAATCAGCGGATTCTGAATGTTAATCGTGGTAAAGCGCTGGGTGGTTCAAGCGCCATTAACAGTATGGTTTATATTAGAGGCAACCGGAATGATTATGACGCTTGGGTAGCCTTAGGTTGTGAAGGTTGGGGCTATGACAACGTGCTGCCTGTATTTAAAAAAATGGAGGCAAATCAACTTAATCAAAGCGCGAAATATCATGGTTTTAATGGCGAATTAAAAGTGTCTAATCAGCAAGATCCAAACCCAGTGGCAAAGGTTTTTGTTGCGGCTGGTCAAGCTGTTGGTTTGCCAGAAAATACCGATTTTAATGGTCCATCACAATTGGGGCTAGGCATATATAATGTTAAGCAAGATCGTGGCCAGCGCGTGAGTAGTTATACAGCATTCGTGCAACCGATAGAGTCTAGAAGTAATCTCACCATTATGACTCGCACCCAAGTAATAGCGCTAAACATTGAAGGCGACACTGTATCTGGCCTAACTGTTGAGCGAGCCGGAGTGCAACAGCAGTTGCATTGCAATAAAGAAGTTATCCTTTGTGGAGGCACTATTTTATCACCAGCTATTTTGTTGGCTTCTGGTATTGGTGATAAAGGTGAATTACAGCAATTAGGTATTGATTGTAAACATCATGTGCCAGGCGTAGGAGAAAACTTGCAAGACCATATTGACAGCATGGTTACGGTGAGGTCTGCCAAGCCTGATACCATCGGTTTATCTATTAAATCTTTATTACCACACATATTGCCTGCGCCGTTTAAATATTTGCTTAGCCGAACAGGCTGGTGGACAACCAATTATGTAGAAGCTGGTGGTTTTGCTTATACTAAGTTAGTTGATAGGGATAATCGCAAAGAAGAAGCTAGAGATAATTACAAAGAAAAAGCTAGAGATAATTACAAAGAAGAAGCTAGAGAAGATGAAAGAAATAACCCATCAAATACATCTGCAGACCCAGACGTGCAGTTTCATTTTACGCCCTTGTATCGTAGCCACCGAGGCAAAAGTTTTGAATGGGGGCATGGCTATTCAGTGTTTACCTGTGTATTACGCCCACTGAGTACTGGCAGTATTAAATTGGCCAATGATGGTAGTAAGCGAAACGTGTTGATTGATTATAACTTTTTTGCTCACCAACAAGACCAACAAACGTTGGTAGAAGGGGTGAAAAAAGCGCGGGAAATACTTGCAGCACCTGAGTTTGATCATTTGCGAGGCCAAGAAATGGCCCCAGGTGAGC
This sequence comes from uncultured Oceanospirillaceae bacterium, assembly GCA_913052465.1. Taxonomy (GTDB): domain Bacteria; phylum Pseudomonadota; class Gammaproteobacteria; order Pseudomonadales; family Balneatricaceae; genus Njordibacter. The sequence goes on along the minus strand of CAJXEN010000053.1, from coordinate 13,567 downwards.
ATGTTCAAACAGATGAACAGATACTGGAGTACTTGCGCGATACTGCCACCACGGTTTATCACCCTATAGGCACCTGTAAAATGGGTACTGACGCACTAGCAGTAGTCCATCCAATGACATTAAAAGTGACAGGAATGGCTAACTTACGAGTGATGGACGCATCTGTCATGCCGCGTATTACTAGCGGCAATACTTCGGCAGCCACCATGATGATTGGTGAACGTGGTGCTGCTATGGTGTTGGCGCAACGTCATAGTTCATAATAACGCCATAGCTCATTATAGAGACATAAACATGGATAACGCTTGTTCAGAGCCACAACAAGAAGTGGTGATTATTGGTGCTGGTTTTGTAGCAATAGCCACTGCAATGTGGTTACAAAAAAGTGGTCATAAAGTAACATTAGTAGACCCAGAGCCACTTGCAAAAGGGGCTTATTTTGGTAATGCATGTACTATTGCCACCTATGCTAATATTCCTGTCGGTACGCCAAGTACTATGAAACAGCTACCTAATCTTTTATTCAATGCCAACAGCCCACTGTCAATTAAAGGGTCTTATTTGCCTCGGCTTACGCCTTGGTTATTGCGCTTTGCGTGGGCTAGCAGACCCTCCCAAGTGGCACATATAGGTCATCAGTTAAGTGTGCTGCTAAGTCACGCGCTTAGTGCTTTAGAGCCACTAATAGATGAGACCCAAGGCCATGATTTAATCAGAAAAAACGGTACTTTATATTTATATGGCAGCGAGGCTGGTTTTATTAAAGCAAAGCCAGATATTGAGCTGAGACTCAGTAATGGTATCCCAGTGACACAGCTGAAAAAGGCTGAGATTAGTGATTTAGAACCCCATTTGAAGCCACTTTATGAACGTGGATTGTTCTTTGAAAATGCACAGCAGCTACTTAGTCCGTTGAGCCTGTTGCAGCGTATGGCAGAATCTGTAATTGCCAAGGGTGGTAAAATTATTACTAACAAAGCACTAGGTATAGAACGAATTAGTGCCGAAAAACTCAAAGTGCAGTTACAAGGCACCACCTTATTGGCAGACAAGGTGGTGGTCGCTGCTGGAGCTTGGTCAAAGAGTTTGGCACGACAAATTGGGGATAAAGTACCGCTAGACACAGAGCAGGGTTATCATGTGATGTACAAAGGTGCGCAAAAGCTACTTAACCGGCCTGTAGGTTGGGCGGATGTGGGTTTTTATATGACCCCTATGAATGATGGTTTGCGAGCAGCAGGTACGGTCGAATTGGCAGGCCTTAATAATCCAATTAATCCACAGCGCCTAAAACTCATTGCAGATACGGTGAAAACCCTATTGCCACAACTCTCTGACCATGACAGTGAGTGGACTGGCTTTAGGCCTTCTATGCCAGACTCTATGCCAGTCATTGGTCAGTCTAGTAAGGATGTGGGAGTATATTATGCTTTTGGTCATGGCCATATAGGCGTTACGTTATCAGGTATTACTGGCAAGTTGATTAGCGAACTAATTGACGGCCAACCGCCTAGTATCGACATATCAGCCTTTGCAGCACAGCGCTTTTAATTACCTTTGTTATATAAATTTTCTGGTGCATAGGCTTTGCGGCTGAATACTCTCTCTAAAAAGTCAGCAAAAAATGCTAATGGTTGGTTGATATAATCAGGGTCAAAGCAATTTTGATCCCAGCGTTCACAAAAATTCACTGCACTTTGGAAATAAGGGTGATCGCAGTATTGGTCGCGTTCATTAGGGTTCCAGCCGTCTAAGTGATGAGCGTAGTAAATCATTTGAAATGCTCCATGGTGCTCAATTACCCAGGTTACTTCCTCTCGTACAAAAGGGCGGATAATCTCTGCAGCCATGCGGTCGTGATTTTGGGGTGCTAAACCATCGCCTATATCATGTAACAATGCAGCTACAATCCAATCGTCATCAGCCCCGTCACGCCACGCTCTGGTGGCAGCTTGCAGGCTGTGCTCTAAACGGCTAATAGGATACCCATCCAAGCTGTCTTGGCCTTGTCGAGTGAGTTCGTTAAGTAACCGTTGAGCGGTTTTTGCATGGTACGGGGTTCTAGTTTTTGCAACAGGGCGTAATCTTCATGGGTGCCATGTTGCATTTGGGTAAAACTAACGGTGGCCATTAATGTGCTCCAATTCTATTGCCTAGTTTTGTGTTGCATCTAGGCGAGGTCATTGCTACTTGGGCTTCAACTTTTTACACATCTTAAGCAATGAGCCAAGGCTATACGGTATCCCAATTATGGCAGCAAAAATGTTGTTATTAGACTGGCTGTAGACACTATGTTTTAAATAACTGCACTAACAGTATACTTTAAGTTTGTTAGCTGAAAAAGTGAAAAGGACCTATACTTGGAACCTATTTTTGAACCTAATTTAAGTACAATATTGAACGATGGTTAAAGACTGTGCAGTAAAGCTGCACAGTTTATTTGTGTTTAAAATATACCCTTGGCAGTGTCTTGTTGAATAGCCAATACAGGGTTAAATACTAACTATTGGCTCGTTGGTAAGGTAGAATGGTTGTCTAATTTATTAGGATACGTTCGTCTATGGCCAGTTTGCATCAAGATGTTCTTCGAGAACTTGGCATTTTGCAAGTGGAATTGCAAACCCTAGGGCTATGGAGTGACCTTGCACCCTCTGAAGAAGCCTTGCTAAGTAATGAGCCTTTTTGTTGTGACCTTATGGGATTTGCAGAATGGTTGCAGTGGATTTTTATCCCTAGGCTGAGTTATTTGGCGGAAAAAGAATGCCAACTGCCTCAAAAAAGTGGTATTTACCCGATGGCGGAAGGTGCCTTTGAAGATTTAGAAAGTGCAGCTAAAGGTTTATTGGGCAGTATCAAACGGATGGACACGTTACTGACTGCATAAGCCTGCATTTATGCACAATAACGCTGACCTATCCAACCACCTATTACTAGGGCAGGCAAAAACACCATCGCTTCTTGTGGATTGATGATGGCGTTCACAATACCTGGGCCTGGGCAGTAGCCAGTGAGTCCCCAACCAATGCCAAATAAACTTGCTCCTAAAATTAACCGGGCATCAATGCTGGTTTTAATCGCTAGGTAAAACTGCTCGGCAGCTATTGGTTTTGTGCGTTTCAGAATAAAGTGTGACGTGAATGAGGTGACAGCTACAGCGCCACCCATTACAAAGGCTAAACTTGAGTCCCAGTTGCCAAATGGATCAAGGAAATTCTGTACTTTAATTGGGTTGACCATTTCTGAGATCACTAAACCAGCACCAAAAATAAGACCACAAATTAGGGCGATGAGTATGTTTTGCATTTGAATCCCTTTATTACCCAATAAAATTTCTTAAAATAGTGGTGGTGATTATGCCAGTGACCATGAGTGTTATCGTGGCAACCATAGAGCGCCTAGACATTAAGCCAATGCCACACACGCCATGGCCACTGGTGCAGCCGCTACCAATGCGAGTACCAATGCCTACTGTTAAGCCTGAAATGACAAGTAAAATAGGCGAATAACCTTGTCGCAGTGAAAATTCCACAGGCAACATGAAATATCCACCACCTACAAGGCCGATTAAAAAGGCCATGCGCCAGTTACTGTCTGGGTGTTTTAGTGGATTAAATAGTAGGCTGTACAAAATTTCGCTAATGCCAGCGATGCGACCATTGAACGCCAGTAGTAAAGCAGCGCCAATACCGATCAAAACACCACCTAAGAGGGCTTGTAAAGCGAGTGACTCAAACATTATATTAAACTTTATTAGATGCATCTAATTAAATTATACTTTAAAGAAACAACCCTCGTCAATCGTCCGAATCGTTAAAAAGTAAGGAGTATGTGACAAATATGGGTTTACTATAGAATTCCACCTAACTCAGTGTCAACAAACGAGTCATATCGTGCTATGATTAGGGCTAGAGATTTGATACTAATAATGTGGACGTTCAATAGATGCCAAGATATGACGATATCGGTGATATGCCCAGTTTAATGCCCGATTCAGACGAAATTAAAGGGGCGCCAAAACAGTCTTTTTCGGCCAGTAAAAGTGGCGTTGGTAATGGACAGGGTGAAGGCACTGACGGATCTTCTAGGCGCGCAGGTCGAGACGGTGGTAGGCCGATACCTGCTCCTCGTGCTATGCATTCAGGGTCCCCGCAAATAGTGGCGAAAACTAGTGGGATTTTATGGTTTATGGTGGTGACCATGTTTGTTGGTGTGTTGGGTGGCGGTTTTTGGTCTTATAATAAACTAACAGACGTAGACTTGATGCTGACTGTTTCTCGGGGAGAACTGGATCATGCCCGTAAACGCATCGGCGAATTAGAGGCTTTAGTAGTAGCAACGGATGTGAACTCAAATAAATCAGGTACAGTAGTGCAGGCTCAGGTGAGGCTAATTGACAATAGAGCTAAAGAGCGTAATAAGTTTGTAGATACTGAAATTGATAAGTTGTGGGGTGTTACATATGGTACTAACCGCCCAGCGATAGAAGAGAATCAAAAAGCAATTGACAACAATACGGCTACAGTAAAGCAGCATCAAGAAAAGCTGGAATCTCAAAGCGAACGTGCGGAGCAGCAACAATCTACCATGGCCCTGCAGCAAACTCAAATAGGAGAAATTAACCAAGCTAGCCAGTTGTCAACACAGAGTGTGCAAGACCAGTTATTCAAAGTGGAATTGCTACAAGAAAAGTTGGCAAGTGTCTTGAAACAGGTTTCAACCCAAGAAAAAGCCTTATCAGATCAGTATAAAACTGACCTTGGTCAAGCTCAACTTGCTCAACAACATGCTAAAGATTTAGTCTCTTTGGCCACTGTTATAAAAGATTTAGCAGATCAGATGGGCGGTTCTGCGACTGACGAGGATTTGAGCATGCTCACAAACCGCCTTGGGGATCTAGAAAATAAGTCGAGGGTGATGACGGCTATAGAACAAAACGCCAGTCAGATGGACGAGCGAGTTTATTTGTTAGAGCAGTCCATTGATTCTGTAAACTCGTTTCGCAGAGACACCAGTCGCAGCTTGGATCAGCTGCGAAATCAAATTCGCAATTTGGCTTATAGCGAATGATCAAGCTGTACAAACACACGGACTATTTAATGCATAAGTTACCCCAGCCTAAGATCAATCTAGGGCATTGGCCTACGCCTCTTGAACCTATGTTGCGCATTAACGACATGCATAAGGGGCCCGAACTATGGGTCAAGCGTGACGACTGCTCTGGCCTTGCTTTTGGTGGCAATAAAACTCGTAAATTAGAGTATCTACTAGCAGATGCGCAACTAAAGGGTGCAACTACACTTTTGACTGCTGGTGGTACACAATCAAACCACGCTCGACAAACAGCAGCTGCGGCGGCCAGAGTTGGCCTTGGCTGTGAGTTGTTTTTAGAGCAGGTAGAGGGTATTGCAGAAGCTGACTACAGCCACTCTGGCAATGTATTAATTGACCAGTTGTTGGGTGCGAGAGTGCACCGGCTTCCGGCAGGCCAAGATTTGGATGCGGCGATGGCTTTACGTGCGCAAACCTTAAGTGCTGCAGGTGAAGTACCTTACGTAATGCCTGTTGGCGGCAGTAATGTTATTGGTTCAATGGGGTACGTTAATTGTGGTTTAGAATTGGCGCAACAAGTACAGCAACAAAAGTTGAGTTTTGATGCCATTGTTTTGGCCACGGGAAGTGCTGGAACTCAGGCCGGTTTGCTAGCTGGCTTGGCATTGGCCGAAGTTGATATTCCGGTATTAGGTATTACTGTAAGTCGCTCTAGTGAGGAGCAGTGCCAGAAGGTGTTAGCGTTATTGCACGAAGTGCAAAATGTGCTAAAACAGCCTAGGTTACATGAAGACCACGTCATTTGTTTTGACCAATATTATGGCTCATTTTATGGTGACCCAACACCGCAAATGATTGAAGCTGTGCGCCTTGCTGCTAGCTTAGAAGGCTTGTTACTGGATCCAGTTTATTCTGGCAAAGCGTTTGCTGGGTTGTTGGATCTTGTGCGCCATGGTTATTTCGATTCCTCCGAACGTATTTTATTTTTACACACAGGTGGCGCTCCAGGCTTGTTTGCCTATAGTGATTGTTTAGGTGAACATTAGGCAGTTTTGTGTTTTTCATAGCATAGCTGGGTCGACTGGTTTACCCAGGTCGGGTAGCTAAGTAATGAGCTTTTTTGGGCTTTCAAGGTGTTTGCCTCGGCGTTTAAAAGTGTTAATGATAATGTGTTCAAGGGCTGCAGTAGCTGGCATTTGTTGATGGTGTCGAGACTTTAATAAGGCAATTTGGCGTTTGATCGGAGGTTCTTCAATTAATCTAAAAGCCAATTCTTTGCTGTCTTTTGGAAAAGCCATCCAAGGTAGTGTAGTTATGCCTGCCCCTGCTTCTAACATGGCGACTAATGACGTCATATTTGTTACTTGCATCGGTGCGAACAAAAACTCTTGTGCAGGCGTTTTATCAACCAAAGGCGTTGTGCCGTTGCGAATAAGTTTATGTTGGTTTAGTTCTTTCCAGTTGATGTCATTGCCCATCTGCATCCATGGGTGAGCTTTGCGGGCTACAATGCCAACTCTATCAGCACATAGGTGGGTATGGTGAAGGTCTAGTTCAGTTTGCCAAATACTACTAATTGCTAAATCAATACGTCCATCTAACACTTTGTCTCTTAAATTATCACCATTGTCGTCTTGAACCTGCAGCTGCACTTGTGGATGTTGGGCTAGAAAAGAACGAATAATGGGGGCTAAAACAGTTTTTGCTATGGATGGCAAAACACCTAGGTTAATGCTGCCAGATTGTCCCTGTGCCATGCTCATACCATTGTGTAATGTGGCTTCATAGTGGTCATAAAGGGCTTTGGCTTCGGGCAAAAAAGCGATCCCAAAAGCGCTGAGTTCTGCGTGTCTTTGAGGGTCAAATAAATGCGCTCCTAATAATTGCTCCAGCTGTTTAATAGCTAGGCTAACAGCCGGCTGAGATCGACATAAAATGCTAGCAGCCAGTCGGAAATTTTTGCACTTAGCCACAGTAAGAAAAGTGTTTATTTGGGCTATTTTTATATCTGGTAGCACGGTGAGAACCTTATTTTTATGACCACAATTAACCTTATCAAATAATACATTTAATTAATTATTATTATCAAGCCCTTCGGTTTAATATAGGTTTGACTAATACAATTTTATGTCAATTTCAGGCAACAAGGGAGCCAATATGAGCCAAGTACAAAAGAATTATATCGCAGGTCAATGGGTAGATGGTGAATCAATGGTTGAAAACCTTAACCCTTCAAATCACACTGAAGTTGTTGGTGAGTTTGCTCAAGCTTCAGCTGATCAAGTTGACCAAGCTATTGCTGCCGCTCGCTTGGCTCAAGTTGAGTGGCAAGCCACAGGCCTAGAGGCTAAGCAACGTGTGTTGCAAGCGATTGGTGATGAAATGATTGCTCGTTGTGACGAGCTTGGCGAAGTGCTCTCCCGTGAAGAAGGTAAGCCTCGTGCAGAAGGCCGTGGTGAAGTTTACCGTGCGGGCCAGTTTTTCCAGTATTATGCTGCTGAAGTATTGCGCCAAATGGGTGACACTGCTGACTCTGTCCGCCCTGGTGTAGAAATTGAAGTGCGTCGTGAGCCAATGGGTGTTGTCACTGTAATTAGCCCTTGGAACTTCCCTACAGCCACTGCTTCTTGGAAAATTGCTCCAGCTTTAGCCTTTGGCAACGCCGTTATATGGAAACCAGCTAACCTAACGCCAGCTAGCGCCGTATTACTGACTGAAATTATTGCTAAGCAAGACATTCCTGCGGGCCTCTTTAACCTAGTAATGGGTTCTGGTGCTAGTGTTGGTGAAAAATTAATTACTTCTAAAGAAATTGATGCCATTACCTTTACTGGCTCACTAGCTGTTGGCAAGCGTGTCGCTGTGGCGGCTGCAACCAACCTTACTAAGTTCCAGCTTGAAATGGGCAGTAAGAACGCTTTGATCGTATTAGATGATGCAGATTTAGATAATGCTGCAGATTGTGCTGTTAATGGAGCCTTTGGCGGTTCTGGCCAGAAGTGTACGGCCTCTTCACGTTTGATTGTTACCGCTGGGGTACATGATGAGTTTGTTACTAAAGTACAAGAGCGAATGGCGAAGCTAAAGGTAGGTGGTGCCTTAGAAGAAGGTGTAACTATTGGACCAGCAGTAGACGCTAAGCAATATGCACAAAACAAAGAGTACTTTCAGTTAGCTCAAGACGAAGGTGGTCAGTTAGTTTGTGGTGGTGAGTTTGATGACAGTAAGGGTTATTTTATGACACCTGCACTGTTTATTAACACCACTAATGCAATGCGTATCAACCGCGATGAAGCGTTTGCTCCGTTAGCTTGTGTTATCAAGGTTGCAGATTACGATGAAGCTTTGGCTACCTTAAATGATACGCAGTACGGCCTAACTGGTGGCATTTGTACGACGTCTCTTAAGTATGCTACTCACTTTAAACGTAATGCTAAAACGGGTTGTGTGATGGTTAACTTGCCTACCGCTGGAACAGATTACCATGTGCCATTTGGCGGTCGTAAGAACTCTAGCTTTGGTTCACGTGAACAGGGCAAGTATGCGCAAGAGTTCTACACCGAAGTGAAGACGACTTACATGAAAGGTTAATTGCATTTTTGATGCCTAACCTATGCGCACCTTTGGAGAATAAAATATGAGCAAAATGATGATGATTGATGGCTTACAGTATAGCCATTGGAGCCGCGAAGTATTTGAACAAATGCGTGAAGGTGGCTTAAGTGCAGTGCATGTGACTATCGCCTACCACGAACTGAGCCGTGAGACATTGCAGAATATTGGCCAATGGAATCGTATGTTTGAAATGCACAGCGATTTAATTATGCCTGTGCACACTGCGGCAGACATTGAAACTGCGCATGCTCAAAACAAAGTTGGCATTATTTTTGGTTTTCAAAACTGCTCTCCTATTGAAGATGATATTGATCTAGTTGCTATTTTCCATCAGCTTGGTGTGCGTATTATGCAGTTAACTTATAATAACCAAAGCTTATTAGGAGCGGGTTGTTATGAGGCCAATGATCCTGGTATATCCCGTTTTGGCAAGGTTGTTATTGCAGAGATGAACCGTGTGGGCATGGTCATAGATATGTCGCATAGTGCGCAAGAGAGCACTTTGCAAGCCATTGAAATTTCTCAGCGCCCTATTGTTATTAGCCACGCTAACCCAACTTTTTTTGAGCCGGCTAAGCGCAACAAATCTAATAAAGTGTTGTCTGCCCTAGCTGAGAGTGAAGGTTTGTTAGGTTTTAGTATGTATCCTTTTCATCTTAAAAATGGCCCTAAGTGTCGTTTAGATGAGTTTTGTACCATGGTTGCGGAAACTGTAGACCTGATGGGTATTGATCGGGTTGGTATGGGCAGTGATTTGTGTCTAAACCAGCCGATTTCTGTATTAGAGTGGATGCGTAATGGCCGCTGGACTAAGCAAATGGACTATGGTGAAGGGTCTGCAAGCAATGCTGCTTGGCCTGAGCCCTTGTCTTGGTTTGAAACCAGTGCTGATTTCCCAAACATTGTTACTGGCTTGCGTGATAAAGGTTTTAATGCAGTTGAAGTAGAAAAGATTATGGGCCGTAATTGGTTAGATTTTTGTGCAGCAGGGTTTGGCCCAAAGTAATGGGTTAGTATATGTCTTGGTTATAAGGGTTTGTATTAGGGTTCGTGCTAGGGCCCTCTTAAATACCCACAACACAGCTTGTTTTGAGGTGATTTAGTATGAGTCAAATTACATTGCGTCCAGCGTCACAAGCGATGGACTTAGAGCGTTTAGGTGCAGGTTTTTCTAGTAGCTTAAGCTTTATGCGAACCTTAGTTCGGCACATGGTGCAAGACCAGTGGGCCATTAGTTATAGTCAGTTTGAACTAGATCAAGATGGGTATGGGCACGCAGTATTTGATATTAAAATGCCCCACAGTCAGCTAAGCTTGGTCGTGTTTTCTCAATACTTGGCACCTGAAGAGCGCAATGACCGGGTGATTGCAGAAAAGTGGGATCTTACCATGACCTTGGTTGAAGGAGAGGTAGATGATCTGTGGTTAGAGCGGCTAGCGAAGAATGTGCCCTTACAAGAAGCTGGCCGCATAGATGCGCGTAGTTTATGCCTTTCTCGTGGCAACCGCAGTGCACGTATATTTGATTCCTTATTGGCTCAGCTTCGCAAAGGCCAACAACCAGATGCTAAAAAACTAGCTGAAGTTGGCTACCTATATCGCACCACAGCAGTTTATGGCTCTGGAAAATTTGGCGCTTGTGACTGGGATAAAATTGCCCGCCATCATCCTGATTTAGCGCGGCCTTTTGCTGCCGAAATGTTGGTGTGTTATTTATTGCGTCAATTTAGTTTGGATCAGTTACACCATATGGTGCATCAGCCAGATTACCCAAAAGCGGTTGATTTGAATATTAATTTACAGCGTTACCTAGGTATAGGTAATTCTACTGGTTTAGGTATGGCGCCTTATTTGATAAATCACCCTTTATTAATGAGCCAATGGATTGGCCAGCGAGAACTCGCTTACGCAGAAATTTTAGCAGAGCCTGTTGAGCAAGATAAAGTTGAAAAACTTTGTATTGTGCTCGCGCAAGCGATGCAGCACGTGCGAGAAGTGAGTACATTTGATAAATGGCAAAGTGATAATAATACACGGTTGTTGGCTGATGCTGAAAATTTAAGTGATTGGTTAGCTAGTGATGCTGGAGAGGTGAATGACTGGCGCATGCTTCATGACTGGGCTCTGCAACACTACAGTTTAGAAAGTCAAGAGCTTCTAGTCAGTTTATTATTTGAGCTTTACCCAGGCATTGTTAATGCCAAAGAAGATCAACTGGCCATCAACGAAAGTTTATCTTATGACCCAACTCAGTCAGCCCAAAATCTGGCTGACAGTATTCAGGAAAGCTATGATTGGGTGTTTGACTATGACTTTAGTCAGGCCGATGAGAAACAAACTTTCTGGTACTATTCGCAAGAAAAGATTGAACCCAGACTGGGTAAAGCAGGTGTTGACGATGGTGTCGAGGTGCAAATGTTTTTGGGCATCGCTAAGGCTGTACAAGCTTGCCATGATGACTTGTTAGTGGTCATGGAGCAGTCTGATGATGTTAGTGTGGCAGAGTTTTTATTACAAAAACCAGTACATCTTGGGATCGTTAATCGTATTGCTACCATGGCCCAAACTCAGTATGGAGAGATTCGAGCTAACCTATTACACAAAGATGTATTGCCTATGCACCTTCTGCGATGCAAGCTGGCCTTTTTTGGAGTAAGTAAGTTTGATCCTAAATCTGCCCTATGGGTGCGCAATACGATGTTCCAGGGTGCGCCAGTAGTCAGCGATTTAAGTCTTGAGTTTAATGACGATTGGTATTTTCCTGTGGCGCCAATATTAGGTAGTGAGCAACAAACGAATGTCTGAGCTGGTACAGATTTCAGCTAATGAACTTAAGTTTTTGGTAAAGCGTAGTGTTGAAGGGCTAGGTTTTTCTCCAGGTGATCAGTTGTCTGCAGGTATTAAAGCTGCTGCTGCTTTTCAGTTGGGCCTGGCTAACAGCAGGTTGTTAGGTAAGGCATTAGATGCGCTTAATAGCCTCGTCAGCGCACCGATACTGATATCCTTTAGTGAGCAAGAAATGCAGTTTGATGCACAGGGTCAATCGGCTCTTGTGCAAGTTGAGTTGGCATTAGGTTTGGCTTTAGCTAAGGCTGCGCCACAGCTGCGCATTAAGCGGATTGTCGCACCAGTGTTTGCTGTACCTTGCCTAATGAATTGGCTGTCTCAACCTTTGAGCCGGCCTAAAGTACAGCAATGTTATGCCCTATACTTTGCCCATCATAGTGGTGCACAGCGGTGCGTTCTGATCGCAGCAGACGGGCAGTTATTAGGCTTGTATCAGCCCTTACGGCAAGTAGTGGCGGCAGATGAGCTCTTACTATGCATGGGTCAAGCAGACATTGAGGGTGTACTGATAACTGATGGTGCTGATTTATTGGGTTGGCGCGAGCGTTGTTTAGACCAAGGCGTGCATCTAGATGCTGACCTGGTAGGTCGTTTGAAGCAAATGATGCAAGCGTCACTGGTGCCAGAAACTGCAGCCTCGCGTGCAGGTGCTGGGCCAGGATGATTTTTGGTCAAACTAAACTAAACTGAGCTAAACCCTAGCCTAGCCCTGAGTTTGGCCCATGAGTGCGCCAATGGCTTGTATTAATGCAGGGCTGCGTTCTTGGCCTCTAAAAGCCTCTAGTACTTGGATACGTAACTGGGGTTGGTACATCAGCTCTTGTACTAAGCCATTAAATACGCCTTGGTCTACTGCACATTGGTGCACAAATAACGCCATCAACTCTGTATTCAATAGATCCTCACTGCACTTGCTAGTGATGGTCGCCAGCAGCTCAACGCATGTCACACTGTTGTTGCCCAAAAGTTGCTTTAACCATTGCTGGCGTGCAGTTGCATCTGGTGATTGGCTAATAGCTCGCAAACACGCTACTTTTTCACCGTCATCTTCACTAGCTTTGCCTCGTAAGATAAATGTGCGGGCTAAAGTGTGGTCTAGCTTTTGGTTTTCAAGCTGAGCTGCAATAGATTCTAGTACTGGAGCAGGCAGTTTGCTGACCTGTTGTTGCCAGTCCTGTTGTTGATCTAGCCTCATGGCAAAGTCAGCAAAACCTTGTAAACCTAATTCTTGCCAGCCTTGTTGTGGGTTTTCACTACCCATATAGTGGCGCACTGCTGGATAAAAGCTAGAAGCATCTTGCTCTAATGTAAGGCTTGCTTGGGCGTGAAAAGCAGCCATGCGATTCTGGTCTGGTGTGAACGCAAGTTGACTGTGTTTTAGCTGTTCGGCCCACTTGGCTGATGCCTGCTGGTCCAACATGTTGGTGCCAATCGTTTCTAACAATTGATTAAGAAATTCATCTCGTGCGGCTTGAATTAGTAGGCCGCGCTCATCCAGTGGCAGCTTAAGAAACCAAATAGTGGGGGGTGACGCTTCGTGCTCATTAGTTGTTAATGACCAAGACAGAATGCCCACCCAGGCATGGCGTAACCATGGTAATGGATAAGGCTTTTTGCCTTCTTCAAAAGCTTTAAAGTTAGCTGAGGAAAGTTTACTGAGGCGACAGCCCATATCATATATACGGTACTGGCCTTGCAGCTGTTGTAGAAGGTCGCTTAAAGTTTCCATGGGTTGCATTTGGTCTACTCGGAAGCCTAGGTTAAGATGGCGCGTATTATATCAAGTTTTATGCAGCGGGGTGTGAGTTGTGGAACCAAAAGGCTGGTGGGTGTATATGGTGGAGACTCAAGGTGGTCGATTGTACACTGGCATCACCACAGATCCCAAAAGACGGTTTAAGGAACATTGTGCTGGGGGTAAATTAGGGGCACGTTTTTTTCGGACAGACCCAGCCTTGGCTATTGTTTTTGTAGAGTCACAGCTAGATCGCTCTGCTGCTAGCAAGCGCGAAGCAGTGTTGAAGAAATTAACACGCCAGGGAAAGTTAGTATTGGT
>CAJXEN010000052.1 GCA_913052465.1 uncultured Oceanospirillaceae bacterium | reverse complement strand
AGCCGAACAAGACCCCGCTAAAGCTAATCCCTACGACTATGCGTGTATGGGTTATAAGGCGTTGCAACAGGCTGCATCAGCAGCAGGTTACTCTATTATTGATTAAGCGGTGAACATAATGGTTAGACTAGCACTACTTGGCGCAGGGCGCATTGGCAATATTCATGGCCGCAATGTTTTACTTAACCCAGAGGCGCAGTTGGTCGCCTTATATGATCCGTATCAGCCCAATGCAGATAGTTTGAGTGAGGCCCTTGGTTGCCAACAAATGACAGCAGAGCAAATATTTGCCGATCCTACTATTGATGGTATTCTGGTGTGTTCAGCAACCGATACTCATGCTGATTTAATAGAACAAGCCGTGGCTACAGGCAAACATGTCTTTTGTGAAAAACCGATAGATTTGTCTTTGCCCCGGGTGCAAGAGGTGGTGGCCAAAGTTAAGGCCAGCAACATTATTGCTATGTTGGCGTTTAACCGACGCTTTGATCCCAACTTCGCTTTATTGCAGCAGCGCATTGCTGCTGGAGAAATAGGTGAGGTAGAAATGGTGAGTATTATATCCAAAGACCCAGCACCTCCGCCAGTAGAATACATTAACGTATCGGGTGGCTTATTTCGAGATATGACCATACACGATTTTGATATGGCGCGGTTTTTATTAGGTGAAGAAATAGTAGAGGTGAGTGCACAGGCATCTTGTTTAGTTGATGCTGCCATTGGTGAAGCGGGAGATGTGGACACTGCACTAGTCATGCTGCGGACTAAGTCTGGCAAATTAGCACAAATTTCTAATAGCCGAAGGGCTAGCTTTGGTTATGATCAGCGCTTAGAAGTTCATGGTAGTTTAGGCATGTTAACGGCCACTAATGTTAATGAACATACCCTTACTAGTTATACCCAAGCAGGCGTTACCCAGGCTAAGCCGTTACACTTTTTCTTAGAACGATATGAACAGGCATACAAATCTGAATTAGCTGGATTTATTTCAGTTTTAAATGGTGCTGATGCAGTACTGCCTAGTATGGATGATGGCTGCCAAGCTTTACTTTTAGCAGAAGCAGCAATTTTATCTGTGCAACAAGGCCGCAGTGTTGCTGTGAGCGAAATAGGCTGACTTAACGTTTTAGGGGGGTAAAGTGATGGCTGATATGCGTATGTTTGTGGCAAGTTTGTGCCAGCAAAACGAATCTGAAAAGTATCCACACGCAGAGGGTTTTGAAGCCGACATTCCCATTTATGACGGTGATTTTTTACGGGCTTTGACCAGCGACCAAATGGCTGTAGTCAAAGCCGAATGGGTGCAATGCTGGCAGCATGGCGCAGGCATATTTGTGGTGCGTAAGCTCTTTGATCAAATAGCTACTGTTGATGCTGCAACCCAAGTGTTTTATGACCTGCTGCATGAACAAAATCAAGTCCAGCATAATTTAGCTGATCACTTTGCTGCTGCTGGTGCTAATAGCCGTATATGGAACTGTTTGGAAAAAATGGCAGTTCACAATGCCAAAGTGTTTATAGATTATTACAAAAACCCACTTTTGGCAGACATATGCACCGCTTGGCTTGGGCCTGAATATCAACTTACCTCACAAGTTAACCTGGTACATCCAGGAGGTGCAGCCCAACAACCCCATAGAGACTATCATTTGGGGTTCACTACTGATGAACAGGTGCAAAAATACCCATTACACGTGCAGGTAATGTCGGCCATGCTCACCCTACAGGGCGCGGTAGCCCATATCGATATGCCTATTGAGTCTGGCCCCACCTTATTGCTGCCATACTCTCAGCGTTATGAGCATGGTTATGGGTTGTATCGTAACCCAGAGTTCAAAGCCTATTTTGCTGAACATGCAGTGCAGGTGCCTTTAGATAAGGGGGATGGCATGTTTTTTAACCCAGCACTAATGCATGGGGCCGGTGCAAACACCTCAGTGGATGTAGAGCGTATGGCTAATTTGCTGCAGATATCGTCTGCATTTGGTAAACCCATGGAATCGATTGATCAACAGCGCATGCAACTGGCTTGTTACGATGAGCTTGATACAGCCCAACTGAGCTGCAATGAATTAGCAGCTATTGCTACAGCCCTAAGCGATAGCTATCCTTTTTCTAGCAACATGGACCGTGACTCGGCAGGAGAAGGTCTAAGGCCTTTAAGTGGACGTGATGTGTTATTGCAGGCTGTGGGTGAAAGCTGGACGCTGTCGCAGTTTCAACAGGCTTTAAAAGACATGAATTGGCACAAGGCCAGCCACTAAAAAGGGTTTGGATCAGTTTTTCGCTCAACATTCGCTTTTGGATGACAAGAATAGTTGAGCGATTAGCGCACACACATTAACCTTTACTAAGGTTGCAGCGGTACGCATTAACTGCCGAGCAGATTGCACCTGACAAAGCAGGTTTTACTGCATAATCATGCCACCATCAATCATGATCAGCTGACCTGTCATATAGTCTGATTCTGCACTCGCAAGAAAACTTGCTGTGCCTACAACGTCCTTCGGATACGAATACCGTTTTAACAAGATCATATCTTCAGCAAGCTGATCCATAGACTGGCCTTCTTTTTCAAACTTACCAATGGCCACTAAATCCTTATCGAGCTGTTCCCATAGTTCGGTTCTTACCACACCTGGGCCATAGCCATTTACAGTAATATTTTCTGCTGCTAAGGCTTTTGCGCCGCCATTAATCATAGCTAGAACAGCATGTTTACTGCACGCATAGGGCACCACGTCGTCAAACGCTTGACGAGACAGAATCGATCCTACATTGATGATTTTATAAGGTTCTGGTTGCTTCCCTTGCTTGATCATCTGCTTGGCAGCTTCTTGCATCCCTATTAAGCAGCCTAGGGCGTTAATATCCATGATTTGATGCCAATTTTCTTCGGTAATATCCAAGAACATAAGAGGCTTGTTGACGCCAGCATTATTAAGCATCACGTTAATGCTACCAAATGCTTCAGCTGTTGCCTCCACTGCCGCTTTTACCTGGTCGCGTTTAGTCACATCTACTTGTACAGCAATGGCTTCACCACCACTGGCTTCGATGCGGGCAACAACCTCATTACAACCTTCAATATTGACATCTGCAACACAGATTATTGCACCTTGTGCTGCATAGTGCTCAGCAATTGCTGCACCCATACCGCGTGCTGCACCGGTAATCATCACATGCTTGCCCAGTAAGCGAGTGGTATCCATAACTAGTTTCCTTTGCGTTTTGTATTTGGCTTTGATGTCAGAATATCAGACAACTCTTAAAATTACGTACAATTTAATGCAAACGATTGCACCATGAAAGTAATCTGTAGTCAATAAATAGTTTTAAAAAGATACTCTCAGTTTGGCTTACCACCTTTAAAATAGTTGGTTATTTATTTTTTTGCCTTATTTTTTATCATATTGGACATTTGAAAGGTGGGTAGATCGCTAAATAGGTTGACTCAAAAAAATCTTGTGGTTCAATGAGAGTGCAATCGGTTGCACCAGTATGTTTTTTATTGTGCCGGCAGTAGTTTATTAAATAGTTGCTTAGACGGTAATGACAGCCGAAGTTTTTATTATGAGTAGTTGGTAAAACTACTTTTTTTGATGCAAAGATAACGCTATAACGCTAGATTTTATAAGGTAATATTATGACTATATTGACATCTTCAGACCCCAAAATTGTGATGCCAGATGATATAGACCCAGGCTGGGATTGGTCCGGCATGATCCCGTCACCTGGACGCATGAATGTAGATTTTGAAGAACGTGTCGATTTCAGACGCTTGCATAATTACCGTACTGCTCGGGCGCGTCAAGCGTTGGCCAATTCTAGTATTGGAGCACTATTGTGCTTTGACAACAATAATATTCGTTACTTAACCAGTACCGTTATTGGCGAGTGGTCCCGCGATAAAATTTGCCGCTACACCTTATTCACTGGCAATTCAGATCCCTATTTATGGGACTTTGGCTCCGCCGCTGCACACCACCGCCTGCACAACCCCTGGCTTGACAAAGACCGGGTGAACGCTGGCATGCTTGGACTTCGCGGTTCTGTTGCTGAAGATGCCGGTTTGTTTCGCAACGCTGCAAAGCAGATTGCTGATTTATGCCGAAAAGAAGGCGTTTTTGATATGCCTATTGGTGTTGATATTATAGAGCCACCAATGATGTTTGCGCTTCAGGCTGAAGGCCTCAAGGTAGTAGATGCTCAACAGGTTATGCTAGATGCTCGTGAAATTAAGAGTATGGACGAGATAATATTGCTCAATACTGCGGCTTCAATGGTAGACGGTGCTTATCATCTTATATCTGAGCAGTTAAAACCTGGTGTGCGTGAAAACGAAATAGTGGGATTAGTTAATAAGTTTTTGTATGACAACGGTTCAGATGATGTTGAAGCCATCAATGCTGTTTCTGGTGAACGTTGCAGTCCACACCCTCACAACTTTACAGACCGTATGTACCGGCCTGGAGATCAAGCCTTCTTTGATATTATTCATTCGTATATGGGTTACCGCACATGTTACTACCGAACCTTAAACGTAGGCTTTAAGACCCAAGGTCAGTCAGATGCATATAAGCAAGCACGTGAGTGGATTGATGATGCGATTGCCTTGGTTAAGCCAGGCCTAACCACTGATAAGATCGCCGCCGTTTGGCCCAAGGCTGAAGATTTTGGCTTTGCAAACGAAATGGAAGCGTTTGGTTTGCAGTTTGGTCACGGCTTGGGAATGGCACTTCATGAGCGTCCAATTATTAGCCGCCTAGTCTCATTTGATAAGCCGTTTGAGCTTAAAGAGGGCATGGTGTTTGCTCTAGAGACTTATTGCCCAGCGTTAGATGGCAGTGGTGCAGCACGCATAGAGGAAGAGGTAGTGGTGACTGCTGATGTTTGTAAGATACTTACTTTGTTCCCTGCTCAAGAACTATTTGTAGCTAATCAATATTAATCATGCAGTTATTACCACGCTTTAAAACAACGGGAATATCATGACAAGTCAATTTATTGTAGGCATTACAGCGGATTTATCCACCAGCATACCCACTGATTTATATATTAATGGCCAATGGGTGCCAGCCCAAGATAGTGGTGTGTTTGCTGTAGTAAACCCTGCTAATAATCAACAGTTAGCCAATGTGGCTTCTGCTTGTGAGCAGGACGTACTTAGTGCTATCGATGCCGCCCATAAAGCTGGACCTGGCTGGGCTAGCGTCTCACCTAGAGCACGAGCTGAAGTTTTACGTAAAGCATTTGAATTGATGATTGAGCATAAAGAAGTTTTAGCTCGCCTTATTTCTCTAGAAGAAGGTAAAACCCGTGCTGAAGCTTTGGGTGAAGTTGCCTATGCTGCAGAGTTTTTTCGCTGGTATGCAGAAGAAGCCTGTCGTGACCAAGGTATCTTCATGCGGGCTCCCTCAGGTGCTAATAACATATTGGTTAAGCATCAGCCTGTTGGCGTGTGTTTATTAATTACACCTTGGAACTTCCCAGCTGCTATGGGCACCAGAAAGATTGCTCCAGCATTAGCAGCAGGTTGCACTACTATCTTAAAACCTGCATCAGAGACGCCATTAACTGCGCTATATCTAGCTCAATTACTAGAGCAAGCCGGGGTGCCTGCAGGAGTTGTTAATGTGATTCCTTCTAAGCGCTCTTCAATGGTGTCTGAAGTCAGTTTAAGTGATTCAAGGGTAAGAAAAATATCCTTTACCGGCTCCACTGAAGTGGGTCGATTACTGTTGGCCAAAGCCAGTGAAAGAGTGGTTAATTGCTCGATGGAGCTAGGAGGAAATGCGCCTTTTATTGTTCTAGAGGACGCCGATATGGATGTTGCTGTAGAGAGTGCCATGGTGGCAAAAATGCGTAATGCAGGTGAATCTTGCATTGGAGCTAACCGCTTTTACGTACATCAAGCTCGTGCTGAAGCGTTCTCATCTCGACTGGCCCAAGCCATGAGTGAGCTAGTACTGGGTGATGGCATGAAAGAGGGTGTAGACGTTGGACCACTTGTTAATGCCAGCACCATTAATAAAGTAGAGCAGCTTGTCGATCAGGCCGTTGTACTGGGTGCTAAAGTATTAACGGGAGGCGCGCGGGTTGCAGGCCCGGGGTTTTTCTACAAGCCCACAGTGCTGGTTGATATACCAAATAATGCCGACATCTTACGCGAAGAAATATTTGGCCCGGTGGCTTCCATCATAACGTTTACTAGCGAAGATGACATGATTACCGCTGCAAATGACACTATATATGGCTTAGCAGCTTATGTTATTGGTGCCAATGTAGGCAATGCCTTAGCCGTAGCAGACAAGTTAGAGGCAGGTGTTTTGGGTGTAAATAGGGGCTTTATTTCTGACCCAGCCGCCCCCTTCGGTGGTGTCAAACAAAGTGGCATCGGGCGTGAAGGCTCACAAGACGGTTTGCACGAATTTACCGAGAAAAAATACATCGCAATTGAGTGGTAACCAATTGAGTGGCAACTAACACTGATTGTACTGCACGCTAGTTCTTTAGATACCAAGGCAAGTGCAAAAACCAAATAGACAGGAGTAATGGCTGTGGCCAAGGCAACAAATATCCCAATAAACGTAAAGTGGCTGCAAATTACTGCTACTGACGCTGACTGGAAAAAAATAGGTAAGGCCGAATGTACAAAAATGCTTACCCATTTACATATCATTCGAGCTTTTGAAGAGACTCTGTCAGGCCTAAATAATAATGGTTTGATTCATGGCCCATTGCACCTAAGTATTGGGCACGATGGCGCCGTTGTGGGTGCTATGTCAGAGCTGGGTACAGATGACCTAGTGAATGGTTCTCACCGTGGTCATCATGTGTTTTTAGCTAAAGCACTCAACCACATACATGAACAAAGTGATGACCCAGATCAAGCAGGATTCTCTTTAGCAGTTAAGGACACTATATACCGTACTATGGCTGAAATCATGGGCTTACAGCCAGGTTATAGTGGTGGCCGTGGTGGTTCTATGCATCTGCGTTGGAAAGAAGCAGGGGTCATTGGTACTAACGCGATCGTTGGTGGTGGTGTGCCTACGGCAGCAGGAGCAGCTTGGTCACAACAGCGTGACGCAAAGGGCAAGGTAGTGCTTACAGCTTTTGGTGATGGTTCTTGTCACATAGGTAATGTTCTTGAAACTTTTAACCTAGCCGCTTTATATGACTTGCCCTTATGTTTTTATATAGAAAATAATGGTTATGCGGTGTCTACCTCACTAGCAGAGCAAGCGCGGGAAACGCGTATGTCTGCGCGAGGTATCGGCTTTGGTATTCCTTCATTCAAAGTGGATGGTATGGACCCAATCAGTGTGCGTATGGCGATGCAGCAAGTCAATCAACTATTACGTAACGGTGAAGGCCCAGCAGTCTTAGAAGTGGATGTATATCGTTTCTATCATCACAGTGGTGGTGTTAAAGGCAGTGCCTTTGGCTATCGAGAAAAAGAAGAAGAGCAGCAATGGATAGCGCGTGATCCATTGCGCTTTATGGAAGCAAAAATGATTAAGCTAGGTTGGCTAAGTCAAGAGGATTGCGATGCCATTGGTTTAGCTGCAGCTCAGTTAACAGCAGACGCAGCGGCAAGACTTACGGTAACCAATAATGGTACCCGCACAATTAGCACTGAATTGTGGCCAGACCCCAGCACCTGTGATGAGAGTTTGCGTAGTAATCTAGAAGAACTAGAAAATACTGAGTATGTAGAACAGGAAAGTTTTTCTGGCAGCCTTGCACCCACTAAATTCATTACTGCCATCGCTAAAAATATGGTGCGTCGGTTTGACACTGACGACCGACTATTTGTCTTAGGCGAAGACGTACATAAGTTGATCGGAGGCACCAATGGAGCGACTAAAGGTATCCCAGAGCGCTGGCCTGACCGATGTGTACCCACACCTATAGCAGAACATGGTTTTGTAGGGTTAGCGGGTGGTGTTGCTGTTACTGGTAAATACCGGCCAGTAGTAGAGCTAATGTACCCTGATTTTGGCTTAGTTGCAGCGGACCAGTTGTTCAACCAAATTGCTAAAGCTCGTCATATGTTTGGGGGCACTATTAAAATGCCTCTAGTGTTGCGTACCAAGGTGGCTATTGGCACTGGCTACGGCTCTCAGCACTCAATGGACCCTGCAGGATTGTTTTCTATGTGGCCAGGATGGCGCATTGTAGCGCCGTCTAATCCGTTTGATTATGTAGGCTTAATGAATTCTGCGTTGCTGTGTGAAGACCCAGTATTAGTTATAGAAAGTGTAGAGCTGTATAACAAAACCATGCCCGCAGCAGTGGATGACGATGATTATTTCATAGCGCTAGGTACTGCTAAAGTCGTTCGAGAGGGTGCAAGATTTACCGTATTAACTTATCTGAATATGGTGGGTAGAGCCATGGATGTGTGTGAAGAACATGGTATAGACGCTGAAATAATTGACCTTCGATCGTTAGATCGTGCCGGACTTGATTGGAAAACAATCGGTGCAAGTATTGAAAAAACCAATCATGTTATTGTTTTGGAGCAAGGTTGTGTGACTAACTCCTATGGTGGTTTGGTTGTTGAAGAAGTACAGAAACGCTACTTTGACCATCTAGACCACCCAGTAATGCGTATCCATGGAGGAGAAGCCTCACCTGTGGTTTCTAAGCCTTTAGAGCGGGCAGCTTTTGTCGGTGCAGAAGAAATTCTCAAAGGCTTTGAACAAGCAATAGCTGATCAAGGTTAATAAATAGGTTAAAACTATGAGTAATACAACGGGTATGCCTGGGTTAAAAGGCATAGATCATATAGGCATTACAGTGCCTGATTTAGATCAAGCAGTAGATTTTTTCGTTAATGTTGTTGGCTGCGATCCATTTTATGAATTGGGGCCATTTGAAGCCAGTGACTGGCTTGCTAAAACGTTAGATGTACATCCTGATACAGTGATGAAAAAGTTACGTTTTTTACGCTGTAAAAATGGCACCAATTTAGAGCTTTTTGAATACAGCTCACCCGGACAAAATACTCAGGTGCCTAAAAATAGTGATATAGGAGGGCATCATTTAGCCTTTTATGTAGACGACTTCGACGCAGCACTGGCTTATCTACTATTCAACGGCATAGAAATTATGGGTGAACCAGTGGTGCGTACCGCTGGCCCTAGTGGCGGCCAAACATGGGTGTATTTTAAAGCGCCATGGGGATTGCAACTAGAGTTGGTGAGTTTTCCTAAGGGCAAGTTATACGAACAAGACTACCATTATAAATTGTGGCATCCAGCCCACCCTGAACAATAGCTAGGTTAGCGAATGCTTGCTTTTGTTGCTAACGGGCAGGTGAAAATGTACATTGAGGAGATTTACAGTGCCAATCGAAATTAAGATGCCAGCGATTACCCCTGACTTTGACGCGGGTAATATCAGTAGTTGGGATAAGTCTGTAGGTGATAAAGTGGTGAAGGGCGACACACTGGTTGCCATAGAAACTGACAAAGCGATTATTGAAGTTGAAGCTGAAAGTAACGGCACCTTGGGGCAGATTTTAATACCAACGGGTACTGAAGATGTCCCTGTGCATTCATTAATTGGGTACTTATTAATTGGTGATGAAACCATAGCAGACCTGCCAAAAAGGCCAGCAGAGGATAATGAGAATAATGAGAATAATGAGAATAATGAGGGTAATGAGGGTAATGAGGGTAATGAGGGTAATGAGGGTAATGGTATATCAACTGCGTCAGAGTCAGAGTCAGAGCTTAATCCTGTTGAGGGATTAACTTCAGTAACAGTAACAACATTACCAACCTTACCAGTAATGCCAGCTCAAGAAGAGGTAAGTGAAAATCGATCACAGCGATTATTTGCCAGCCCTCTTGCAAGGCGTATTGCTGAGCAAAATCAAGTAGATTTAAAGACCCTAAAAGGACGTGGGCCACGAGGTCGCATTTTGCGAGCTGATGTTGAACATGCGTTGCATCCAAAGGCCCCTGAATCTGAAGTTTCACAGGCTACCAGTCCTCAATCAAGTCTCATCAAGCACAGTCAAGTGCGTAAAGTAATTGCCCAGCGTCTGGTTGAGTCTAAGCAGCAGATACCCCATTTTTACCTATCGGTAGATTGTGAAATCGATACCCTTAAAGGCATGCTGCTAGAACTGAATGCGGCTGCCCCTACAAAAACTAACGCGGATACATCGGTAAAAGAAGCCACTTATAAACTCACTATTAATGATGTTGTGGTTAAAGCTGTAGCCAGAGCAATGGAGCTGGTGCCTGAGGTGAATGCCAGTTGGACTGACAAAGCTATGGTGAGACATGAAGCAATTGATATATCAATCGCTGTATCTACTGATGCCGGGTTGATTACACCGATAGTTTGCCAAGCTAACACTAAAGGCTTATCAAGTATTTCCAATGAAATTCGCCAGCTAGCGCAAACTGCTCGCAAAGGCCAGCTTCAGCCTCACCAGTATCAAGGTGGCGGCTTTACTATTTCAAATTTGGGGATGTATGGTATTGATCATTTTAGTGCCATTGTTAATCCCCCCCAAGCTTGCATCTTAGCAGTGGGTGCAGGACAGAAAAAACCAGTGGTTAAGGACGACGAACTCGCTATAGCAACCGTAATGAATTTGACATTGTCAGCCGATCATCGCGTAGTGGATGGCGCCGTAGGCGCGCAATTTTTGAGTCTAGTAAAACGTTTTGTCGAATCACCGGCTCACTTGATGTTATAGCCAAAAAAAGTGCATTGAACTAAATGCTTGTAGAATTTCAAAGGCAAATATAGAACTGGATTAGGTATGAAGAGTTTTGATTTAGTGGTGATTGGTGGTGGGCCAGGAGGGTATGTTGCAGCTATTCGGGGTGCACAATTGGGTATGTCTGTGGCCTTGATAGAGCGTGAAGATTTGGGCGGTGTGTGCCTTAACTGGGGCTGTATTCCAACCAAGGCCTTACTGAAAAGTGCATAGTTAGTCGAAAAAATTAAACAGGCTGACAAATATGGTATCGCGGTTAATGGCTATAGTATTGACTTAGGTAAAATGGTTCAACGTTCGCGTCAGGTGGCTGGTAACTTAAACAAAGGTATTGGCCACCTCCTTAAAAAAAACAAGGTGTCGGTAATCTTTGGCACAGCTAAGTTATTAGGTAAGGGCAAACTTAGTATTGCAGCGTTAACTGGCAGCAGTGGCAGTAACGGCCCCGCAGATGAGGAATTACAAGCTAAACACATTATTATTGCTTGCGGTGCCAAAGCCCGCGCAATACCAGGTATAGAGAGCCTGATGGGGAATATATTTGGAGCGCAAAAGATGCCATGGTTCCAAAGCAGATGCCTAAATCTTTGTTGGTAATGGGAGCAGGGGCTATTGGTATGGAGTTTGCTAGCTTCTATAACTCTCTGGGGGTAAAGGTAACAGTAGTAGAGGCTTTAAGTCATGTGCTGCCGGTAGAAGATGAAGAAATTTCTAAGTTTGCAGCTAAGGCCTACACCACGCGAGGCATTGATATAAAGTTAAATACTAAAGTTTTAAAAGTTGAACGTAAAAAAGGTGGGCTAACAGTGCACCTCAACAGTGGTAGTGATCAAGCAAACGCTGAGCAGCTTACCGTTGATCATATGATTTCAGCCGCAGGCGTAGTGGGTAATACGCAGCATTTGGGGTTGGAAAATACTTTGGTAGAATGTGAAAACAGTTTTATAAAAGTGGACCAGTGGAGTGCTACGAACGAGGATAATGTGTATGCTATAGGTGATGTTGCAGGGGCCCCTTGTCTAGCTCACAAAGCCAGTCATGAAGGCATGATCTGTGTTGAAAAAATCAATGGAATTGCACATGCTAAACCGCTCAACAAAACGTTAATACCGGGTTGTACCTATGGTAGCCCCCAAGTGGCTAGTGTGGGGTTAACTGAAAACAAGGCACTGGCGGCAGGTCACACGCTTAAAGTGGGTCGCTTTCCGCTGGCTGCCAGTGGAATGGCAGTTGCTAGTGGAGCAACCGAAGGTTTTGTTAAAACGGTATTTGATGCTGACACAGGAGAGCTATTAGGTGCCCATATGATTGGTGCTGAGGTTACTGAATTGATTCAAGGGTTTGTGGTTGCTAAAAATATGGAAACCACAGAACAAGAACTGATGGATACTGTATTTGCACACCCTAGTATGTCAGAAGCCATACACGAATCTGTATTAGATGCTTATACACGCGCCATACATATATAACGTCACACTGGAGTAAATTATGCCAACCTATATTTATCAAACTATCAATGCAAACCCAAACCATGAGCCTAGGCGCTTTGAGCTGTTTCAAAAAATGAATGATCAGGCCCTTACTCATGACCCTGAAACTGGCTTATCGGTACAACGAGTCATTACCGGTGGCATCGGTGTAAGGCGCCAAGGTTTGAAACGAACTACTGTAGTGAATAAAAAAAGTGCTGCCGCCACGGCTTGTGGTTGCGTCACAGGTTGTACTCATCGGTAATCAATAAGTTGGTACATTCTGATGATTAGTGACCCTATATTTTATTTTTTTGCAGTGCCTGCGATGCTTATTTTTGGCTTGGCCAAGGGTGGTTTTGGTAACTCTATTGGAGTAGTTTCCCTGCCTTTAATGGCTATGGCAGTAAGCCCCACTAAAGCTGCTGGTATTATGCTGCCTATCTTGTGTGTAATGGATGTGTTTGCAGTACGCAAGTTTTGGGGCAAGTGGGATTTGCATAATCTAGCTATTATGTTGCCAGCAGCGCTGGTTGGCGTGTTGTTAGGTACCTTAACGTTTAGTTACTTGAACGAAGCCCATGTGCGTTTGATTATTGGTTTTCTGGCCCTGGCATTTGCACTCAATTTCTGGTTTAAGTCCAATCTGTCAGTTAAACAAAAACCTAACCTTGTCAAAGGTGCATTTTGGTCTACTATCTCTGGTTTTACCAGTTTTGGTATCCACTCTGGGGGGCCGCCATTAAACTTTTATTTAATACCACAAAAGCTACACCCCACAGTATTTATGGGTACCTGTGCGATATTTTTTGGCATTACTAACTATGTAAAGCTAATACCCTATTTTTGGTTAGGGCAATTAGACAGCGAAAATCTACTCACATCCTTGGTTTTGCTGCCCTTGGCTCCAATCGGTGTGAGCTTAGGTTATTACCTACATCTGCGAATTTCACCTGAAAAGTTTTACCAAGTCTTCAATTTTTTCTTATTTATTACTGGGTGTAAGCTAACCTACGATGGGTTCATGCTTTTGTAGATGCTCATTCACTGGTCTATCTATTCATCTACCTACCTATTTAGGTATCTATCTAGCTGTTTAAGGCAGGTGCTCAAATCAAAGACATGCCTTATAGCACTATCCTGTGTTGAGGTGGGGCAGCAGTACTAGCTCTCACTTCAAGCTTAGGTGCCAGTAATACTTTTTGTCTTGGAGCACCCTGATCTTCTATAGCATTAAGCAATAAACGTGCTGCTTGTTGGCCCATTTGCTCTGTTGGAATGGCCACTGTAGTTAGGGCAGGGCTAAGCATTTCTGCAAACGGCATACCGTTGTAACCAACAACTGATACTTGCTCTGGCACACTAATATTGTTGGTAAGCAAGTGTTGGATTGCACCTACAGCGATCAAATCATTGCCTGCAATAATAGCTGTAGCCTCACACTTGTTGTGCAAAAAAACCTTAGCTGCACTATTGCCTGCTTCAACTGAAAAGGCTTCAGTGTCAATAATGTCGGCCTGTATATTTTGCGCACTACAATGCTGAATAAAGGCTTCCTTGCGCTTAATGCCCTGCAATACGTTTTGTGGTCCAGCAAGATGAACTATATGGCTATGGCCAAGAGCAACTAAGTGATCTATTGCCAGCTGAATACCGTGGTTTTCATCATCCATTACTTGGTGTATGAGGTGGCCATCTTTAATAGAGCGGTTTACAGTCACTAGAGGAATATGATTATCAATACAGAAGTTAACACTGGCATCTTGCAAAAATGCACTGGCAATGATTACCCCATCTACACGTCTAGAAACCAGCTTGCGCATCTCTACAATGGCTTCATCTTGGTCATTATTAGTGAACAAAGTAAAGGTTACAAAATCATGCTTTGCGAGGTGCTCTTGTATGCCTTTAATTATGGGAGGGAATACAGGATTAAGAATGTCAGGGATAATGACACCTACCGTGTAGGTGCGCTGATTACGCAGGCTTGCTGCTGCAAAGTCCATAGTGTAACCAAGCTTCTCAGCCGCACGCTTCACCTTGCTAACCACATCGCTGCTAATCATATTGCTAGTTTTTGGGTTGAGTGCTCTAGATACTGTAGAGGTACTAATACCTAGGTGTTGCGCCACATCTTTAATACGAACTCGAGTGCTCAATGATTTACCTTACATTAGTAAATTAGATTAATAGGAATTATTGCACATTTGTTGCACAAAAATAGAAAGTTTGCATGCACTGCGTTTGGCAAGGTGCTGAGAATTAGCGGTCAACACGTTTTACTATATATCCAGCTGGTGTTCGATTATATATGTCAGCTATTATGGCGAATGTGAAATAGATGATAAGTTTTAACTGACCATCTATTTCAGGTTTTAGTCCTTCACCCTGATCACCATAAGAACTAAGGTTATTTTCAAGTTAACTTTAGGGTTTTAAAGTTTGCATAAGACGTTTTCGAAAGCTGTCAGTGTCTGCCAGCTTAAGCTGTCTTCGTTGTTTGTCCTCGTACACTTTAGACATGTTCTGAAACAAAATAACGATCAGAAGTAATGCGCCTAAGTACATTTGTGCGATATAGGCTGGAGTAACATTAAACACCAGGCCGGTGTTCAGGAAGTTAACGGTTAAAACACCTACAAATGCGCCAAAAACACCCCCTTTACCACCCAATATGCTCACACCTCCAATAAAAGCTGCCACTGTGGCCACCAGGAGTAAATATTGCAACCCAAGGGGCTGAGCTGTGCCAGAGCGCAAACCTATGATTGCTCCTCCTAT
>CAJXEN010000051.1 GCA_913052465.1 uncultured Oceanospirillaceae bacterium | reverse complement strand
TAGTATAGAAAATAGTATAGAACACACGCTAAGTGTTGACCTTAATCAGCGCCGGCTCGACCATTTATACCGTAGCCGAAGTTCGCATACGGGGCCACAAACTCCAGAGCTTAAGATTAATGGCCAGGCACTGTTAGCCTTTTGTAGTAATGATTATTTAGGTTTAGCTAACCATCCTCAGCTCATCAGTGCAGCAAAAAAAGCGTGCGTAGACTATGGCTTTGGTAGCGGTGCCTCGCACTTAGTAGTGGGGCACACAGACCTTCACCATGAGCTAGAAGAAGCCTTAGCTAAAGTCACACAGCGCCCTAGAGCCTTATTATTTGGTAGTGGCTATATGGCTAATATGGGCGTGATGAATGGCCTCTTAAATCGCCAGGATGCGGTGTATCAAGACCGTTTGAACCATGCCTCACTGCTGGATGGTGGTTTGTTGAGTGCGGCTAAGTTCCAGCGTTATCGCCATAATGATACCCTCGACTTAGAGCGCCAATTAAAAAACACTAAAGCTCGGCGACATTTAGTTGCTACTGATGCCGTATTTAGTATGGACGGAGACAGTGCACCGTTAAAACCCCTGAGTCAACTGTGCAATAAACAACAAGCATGGTTAATGATCGATGATGCTCATGGTTTTGGTGTGGTGGGCCCTCAAGGGGGTGGTAGTGCGTTAGCTCAAGGACTAAGTGAGCAAGAGTGTCCTATTTATATGGCAACCTTAGGTAAAGCTTTAGGCAGCTATGGTGCATTTGTAGCTGGTAGTGAGGCATTGATAGAGAGCCTGATCCAGTTTTCTCGTAGTTATATTTATACCACAGCCTTACCTCCCTCCATAGCAGCGGCAAGTCTTGCTGCCGTGCAGCTGCTAAAGGAAGAGACTTGGCGCCAGCAACACCTTAACCACTTAATTAAGCTATTTAAACAACAGGCTAAGCACTTAGGTTTACCATTGATGTCCAGTAATACTGCAATTCAGCCTCTTATGGTAGGTTCCTCTGCAGTAGCGTTACAGTTAAGTGCAGCGCTTAACGACATGGGTTTTTTGGTGACCGCTATTCGCCCTCCAACGGTACCCAAAAACACTGCTCGGTTAAGAATTACGCTGTCAGCGGCTCATTCAGAAAGTCAGTTGCAGCAGTTATTACAGGCTTTAGCTCAGTTGCAGCAGCAAGGGTTGTTAGCCTCAGTGGATAAAAGGGTGGGTCCATAAATGTTGCCTGCTAAAGTTAAGCCTACGCTGGTATTACTCCATGGTTGGGGCTATGACAGCACCTGTTGGCCTAAAGCAATGTTAAAGTGGCTAGGATTGAGCTACGATCTAGTGCTGTTGGATTTACCTGCACACGGACAAGATAACTGGGTGGTAGATGGCCGTAACAGTATAGAACAACTTGATGAATGGATAGTTGCCACCAAAGAATTATTACCTAACCAGTATCATTTAATGGGCTGGTCTTTAGGTGCACAGATAGCTATTCGGATGGCTTACAACGATAGCTGCGTACAGCGCCTAATGTTGATGGCAGTCAACCCCAAATTTATAACCAGCCATGATTGGCCTTCAGCAATGTCTTCAGAGCTCTTGGTGATGTTTGAGCAAGGATACCCGACACATGCCAATAAAACCTTACGTCGGTTTGCTAGCTTGCAGGCTCGGGGTTCAGCAACTACTAAAACTGCCACAGCCCAAATGATTCAGTTAATGGCAGTGCAACCTCAAAAAATTTTTGGCCTTAAATTGCTACAACAGTTAGACGAGCGAACTCACCTTTGCCAACTTTCCCAGCCTTGCTTTATCGAGTTGGCTCAAGACGATGAATTAGTTCCAAGTGACTGGGTTAACGATTTACCACTAACTAATAATATAGAAATTCACTATCTAGTAGGAGGTCATGGCTATTTACTAGAGCAAGACGGCATAAGCACCCAGATGGCCAATTATATAAATGTTGGAGTGGATAAGTGATGCCTGGCTCAAATTTTTTACCCGATGTGCAGCAAGTGGCCCAAGCCTTTAGCCAAGCGGCAGCAACCTATGATCAGGTGGCCGGTTTACAGCGCATAGTTGCTGACCAGTTGTTAAAAAAAGGGGCTGACTTTCACTTAGGAAAAGTGTTGGATATTGGCAGTGGCACTGGCTATGTGAGTGCTCAATTGGCAGATGTTGCAGAGGTGACTGCAGTAACGGGATTAGATATCGCTGAAGGGATGCTTAACTATGCCAAGTCTCACCACCTTAATAGCAAGCTAAACTGGCACTTAGGTGATGCACAGCAATTACCATTAACTTTGTTAAGCAACGCTAAAAGTTATGATTTAATTATCTCTTCTTTAGCCATTCAATGGTGTAAAAACCTAGATGCGGTATTTTCTGGTGTGGCTCATTACCTTACCGAAGGCGGGGTTTTCCATGGTGCTATTCTTGGGCCTCAAACCTTGCATCAACTTAAATGGGCCTGGAGCCAAGTTGATAATTATCAACATGTTAATGAATTTGTGGCGTTAGATACCCTAAAAAATACACTTACGAACCACTTTGTAGAAGTAGAAATTGTGTGCGAGCTTATTGAGCTTAAATACCCTTCGGTGCCCCAGCTCACAAAAGATTTGAAACAACTGGGTGCTAGTAATCGGAATGTTCACGCTGCTCAAGGACTGATGGGAGTTGGGAGGTTACGCAAAATGGTGCAGGTTTACGAATCTTTACGTGATGACCAGGGCCAATTACCTGTTACCTACGAGGTTTATTATATAACGGCCAAAACTAACGCAAGCATAACTACGGATGGTACATAAGGCACATGAAAAAACGTTACTTTATAGCAGGTACAGATACTGATGCTGGAAAAACTATGGTGGCCTGTGCTTTGCTGGCAAAAGCCCGCAGTCTAGGTTTAACCACTGCTGCAGTGAAACCGGTGGCCGCTGGGTGTATCGAGACCCAAGAGGGTTTAAGAAATGATGACGCTGAACAACTACTATCTCAGTGCACTTTACCTTTGTATTACGAGCAAGTTAATCCAGTAGCCTTTGTAGAGCCTATTGCACCTCATATAGCTGCTCAAAAACTGGGCCAGCGCATGCAGGTGGATCGCCTAACAGGCTTCACTAGTGGTGTGCTGATGCAAGGTGCAAACTTCACCCTAGTGGAAGGTGCCGGTGGTTGGCGAGTGCCTGTGAATGAGCGTGAAACTTTGGCAGACTTGGCTGTGGCCTTGTCTATACCCGTTGTGTTGGTGGTAGGTATGCGTTTGGGTTGTATCAATCATGCTTTACTTACAGTGGAGGCAATTGCTCAAGACGGATTGGAACTTGCAGGCTGGGTGGCTAACTGTATCGACCCTAATATGGCTGAAGTCACTGCTAATATTGCGACCTTGCAGCACCGTATAAATGCTCGACTCATAGGTGTGGTGCCTAATCTATCAAGTATTTGCGCAGCCTCTGACCGTGTTGAAGTATGTCAAACATATTTGGACCTTGAAATGCTGACTAATTAACGTGCTTATTGGCTAATAAATAGCCAATAAATGGTTTAGTAGAACTGTTATTCATTCGCCTTATTTAAGCCCTGATTCGATGACTCTAAAGTCTTGGAATTGACCTATGGCTATCAAACAGAGTATTTTTCAAACAGATGTTTGAAAAATACATTATCACCCTATAAAACAACGGAGTCATCATGCCTAATTATCGAGCCCCACGTCGAGACATTCAATTTGTAATGCACGAAGTATTAGCCATGGCCGATCATTATCAATCCTTACCGGGCGGTGAAGACATCGATGCTCAAATGATTGATGCGATTCTAGACGAAGCCTCCAAGTTTTCTGAAAACGTGCTTGCGCCCATCAATGCTTCTGGAGACGAAGAAGGATGCAGCTGGAATGATGGTGTGGTAACTACACCTTCGGGATTTAAAGAAGCCTATGTGCAGTATGTAGAAGGTGGCTGGCCATCGATATCCCATAGCCCGGACCTTGGTGGCCAGGGCTTGCCAGAATCGTTAGGCACTATGGTTAGCGAGCTAAATGGCACATCTAACTGGTCTTGGAGCATGTACCCAGGTTTAAGCCATGGTGCTATGAATACCATAGAGGCCCATGGCACCGATGAGCAGAAACAACAATACCTCTTACCTTTAGTAGAAGGCCGCTGGACTGGTACCATGTGTTTGACTGAGTCTCACTGTGGCACAGACTTAGGTTTGTTGCGCACAAAAGCGCAGCCACAAGCAGATGGAAGTTACTCTATTAGTGGTACTAAAATATTTATATCCGCCGGTGAGCACGACATGGTGGATAACATTGTGCATATAGTTCTCGCCCGGCTACCAGACGCGCCAATGGGAACCAAAGGTATTTCACTGTTTATAGTACCTAAATTTGATGTTAATAAAAATGGCAGCCTTGGTGACCGCAACCCAGTAAAGTGTGGTTCGCTAGAACATAAGATGGGTATCCATGGTAATGCCACCTGTGTGATGAATTTTGATAGCGCTAAAGGCTACCTCATTGGCCCAGCTAACAAAGGTTTGAACTGTATGTTCACCTTTATGAATACAGCCCGTATTGGCACAGCAGTGCAAGGGCTGTGCGCAGCTGAAGGTGCGTTTCAAGGCGCTTTAGATTATGCCAAAGAGCGTTTGCAAATGCGCTCCCTTACTGGGCCAGTTGCTCCAGAAAAGCCTGCAGACCCAATTATCGTGCATCCAGATGTTCGTAGAATGCTACTAACGGCTAAATCTTTTGCC
Source organism: uncultured Oceanospirillaceae bacterium (assembly GCA_913052465.1). Classification (GTDB taxonomy): domain Bacteria; phylum Pseudomonadota; class Gammaproteobacteria; order Pseudomonadales; family Balneatricaceae; genus Njordibacter. Next base: position 10,327 of record CAJXEN010000051.1, on the reverse strand, counting down.
GAAGGTGGCCGTATGCTGGCCTATTACTTGTCTCAGTTAAATGACACAGTGACCCGCAATGGTGGTAGCGATGAAGCTAAAGAAGCTGAAGTATTGCTTTCTTTATTAACTCCCATTGCCAAGGCATTTATGACTGAAACGGGTGTAGAGTCAGCTAACTTAGGGATGCAGTGTTTTGGTGGTCACGGTTATATTCGAGAGTACGGTATGGAACAAATTGTGCGTGATGCACGAATTTCTACTATTTATGAAGGGACCACGGGTATTCAAGCACTGGATCTTCTAGGGCGTAAAGTGTTGATGACTCAAGGTGAAAGCCTCAAAACCTTCACTAAAAAAATCCATCAGTTCTGTAAGGCCGAAGATAAAAACGAGACCATGGCTGAATTTATCAAGCCACTAATGGCCGCTAATAAAGAATGGGGCGAGCTCACGATGAAAGTGGGTATGGCAGCCATGAAAGATCGCAATGAAGTAGGTGCCGCCTCGGTAGATTATTTAATGTACTCAGGTTATGTGACGCAAGCCTACTTCTTTGCTCGAGCGGCAAAGGTAGCTCAAGCTGCTTTGGCTGCAGACTCTTTGGAAACAGATTTCTACAACGCCAAATTGTTTACTGCACGTTTCTTCTTTACGCGTTTATTACCTCGCACTCAGACTCACGCTACCACCATGCTGGCAGGTGCGGACACTTTACAAGGGTTGGATGAAGAGCACTTTAGATTCTAGTGTTTTGGTTGTTATTGGTTGTCGTACACCGATATAGGCTATAAAAGGCCCACATATAAGTGAGCTTTTTATAGTCGTTGTTACACACTCATTAGCTAGTTAATAAAACCACGATAAATAAATTCACCCCAAACATAAACAAAGAACAAAGCAGCCACAAATACAGCGGCTGATCCCATATCCTTAGCTGCACCAGTAAGGTCGTGGTGTTCAGTACTAATACGATCTAGTGTGGCTTCTATGGCTGAATTAAGGTATTCCATTAAAATGACCAATAAGCCTGCACCGATCATAAGGATGCGTTCTACCGGTGATTCACTTAGGTAGATAGCACAAGGGACACTTAGTAAGAAAATATAGGTGTATTCACGCATGCCAGCTTCATGCTTAAAGCAATAAACCATGCCTTTGAGGGAAAAAATGGCAGCGGTATACATCCTGTTCCAACCACCATTTTTAGGGTAGCTACTTGAGTGTGATTTAGGTGAGTTCATAAATTTTTTCTTCTGCCATTTGTTATAGTTTTAGGCGTGCTGTTTGCTCGGTTAGTTTAACCAATACATATGTAGCTTAAAAGTAACATATATTTAGCGAAACTCCTTGCAGTGAGTAATTAATGCTAAGATTGCGCCAATATTATATTGGCTTAATTGGGATCCTATTTTGTATCAATTTATTGCTGGCTTGCCTAAAGTTGAACTACATTTGCATATTGAAGGTAGTTTAGAGCCTGAGCTTATGTTTGCACTAGCACTGCATAATAACATAGCCATTCCATTTACTAACCCGGATGAAGTTAGAGCGGCTTACGATTTTTCTAACCTACAGTCGTTTTTGGATATTTATTACCAAGGTGCGCAGGTGCTCGTTAAACAAAGCGACTTTTATGATTTAACCTGGGCTTATATGCTGCGCTGTAAGGCAGATAATGTCCTGCATACAGAGTTGTTCTTTGATCCACAAACTCATACCGATAGAGGTATTAGTTTTGACACGGTGATGAAGGGCATCACGCAAGCTTTAGCTCAGGCTGAAGTAGAGTTGGGTATTAGCAGTCAGCTCATTTTGTGTTTTTTACGCCACTTAGACGAAGCAAGTGCTTTTGAAACGTTACAACAAGCCACACCGTGGAAAGAAAGTATTGTTGCTGTAGGTTTAGACTCTTCAGAAGTAGGCCACCCACCAGAAAAATTTGCCAGAGTGTTTGCTGCTGCTCGTGAACAAGGCTACTTGACTGTTGCTCATGCGGGTGAAGAAGGGCCATCAAGTAATATTATAGACGCTTTAGATGTCCTTAAGGTGAGTCGGATTGATCATGGTGTGCGTTGCGTGGATGACCCTCAATTGGTGGCGAGACTTATTGAGCAAAAGGTGCATTTAACGATTTGTCCATTATCCAATACCAAGCTAAAAGTTTTTGAGTCTATGAAGCGGCACACGATTGTAGATTTATTACGCCAAGGCGTTAGTGTGGGTATTAATGCCGATGACCCCGCTTATTTTGGTGGTTACATGAATGATAATTTCAATGCTGTAGCTAGTGCTCATCAATTGAGTTTTGAAGAAATAGCTAAGTTCACACACAATGCAATAGATGCTAGTTTTTGTAGTATCGAACGCAAACTTGAATTACGTCAACACCTACAAGTTTATGTGGACAGCCAATAAACCATGAGCAATATCAAACTTTTGGTGACTGGATGCTCTAGCCAAGTTGGCTCTGCCTTGTGCGCAAGAGCATTGAAAGAAGGGATGAGTGCGGTTTGGTTTGACGACAGTATACTCAACAGTTTACAGCTTGAGTCTGTCCAAGCTGCTATTTCAAGTCACAAGCCAGATTATGTGATTAACACCTTTAGTTATTCAGTAGTGGATGTTGCACAAAATAATCCTCAAAAAAACCAGACTGCTAATTATGACGTGGCGATGATTTTAGCTAAGGCTTGCAATGGGCTAGACCTGCCACTATTGCACTTGTCCACCGATTACGTGTTCGATGGTGAACAACGTGCACCTTACAAAGAAGAAGCCAATATGGCCCCAGTCAACCGTTTTGGTGAAGCAAAGCTAGCTGCAGAGCAAGCCATAAAGCAGCACTGCCCTAAGCATATTATTGTTCGTGTAGGTTGGATATTTAGTGCTCAAGGTAATAACTTTGTATTAAGAACCTTACGGCAATTGCAACAACACCATTATGTAAAAGCTGTTTCTGACCAGCAAGGGTGCCCTACCTATGCCAATGATGTAGCTCGGGTAATTATTGCAATTATTAAGCAGTTAGACTGCAGTATTAATGTGTGGGGGACTTACCATTACAGTGGCGCTGAAGTGACTACATGGAAAGGTTTTGCTGAAGCTATACTGGCTGCAGCAAAAAAACATGGTGTTACCCAAGCGGAAACTATTCATGCAGTGACTAGTCTGGAGTGGCCAGCTAAAGCGCCCCGGCCGGTTTATAGTGTGCTTGACTGTACAAAAATACTGTCTACCTTTGGAATACGTCAAAGACCTTGGCGCTCTGGGCTCGTTAAGGTAATTAACCAGGTATTTAAGGCTGCGGAATAAGCTTAATTCCATGTCTAATTGCTACTAACCACTATATCAGTCAGAAATAATTCAAAAAAGACTGGTCGCTAAGTTAGAAGAGATGGTCTAGGGTGGGTATAATGCCCGGTAATGAAATGTTGACCTAGTCATTTAGTTTGGCCAAGAGGGAACCGATGCAACATCAACTAATAGATGATGTTGGACGCCAAGTTGATTACGTGCGTATTTCTGTTACTGATCGCTGTGACTTTCGCTGTGTGTATCGCATGGCAGAAGAAATGACTTTTTTGCCACGCGAAAACATTATGAGTCTTGAAGACATTGAGCTTGTCGCCCGAGCGTTTGTGGAACTTGGGGTGAGTCGTATCTGCATCACCGGAGGAGATCCTCTAGTACGCAGAGGTCTGGTTGATAATTTACATAAAATAGGCCATCTTCAAGGCGTAGATGAATTATTAATCATTACCAATGGCTCTCAACTAGTCCGTCATGCAGGAACGCTTAAAAAGGTGGGTGTCAAACGGCTAAATGTGAGTTTAGATTCTCTGAATGGAGCCAAGTTTAAAGCCATGACCTGTACTGGAAAATTACCACAGGTGTTGCTGGGTATTAATGCAGCGATTGAGGAAGACTTTGAACGTATCAAAATTAATGTGGTGGTGATGCGTGGTAGGAATGACGATGAAGTGCTCGACCTGGTTGAGTTTGCCCGTGATAAAGGTATTGATATTGCCTTTATAGAGGTAAAGCCGCTAGGCACCATTGAAAGTCATGATCGATCCCTTACTTTCTGTTCCAGTGACGATGTGCGTAAAATTATTGAGCAGCGCTATCCATTAATCCATAACCCTCAAAAAACTGCGGGGCCTTCACGCTATAACAGCATGCCAAACCATGGCACGCAGGTTGGCTTTATTTCGCCCCATAGTCATAATTTCTTTGCACACTGTAATCGTGTGAGGGTCACCGTAGAAGGGCGCTTGTTATTCGGTTTGGGTAATGAGCACAGCGTTGATCTGATGCCCATACTGCGTGGCCAGTCAGGCCAAGCAGAGCCATTAAAGCAGGCTATTGTTGCAGCTATGGCATTGAAACCAAAAAAGCATTTTTTTGATTTAAACGAGCAACCACAAATACTCCGATTTATGAGCGCCACTGGCGGATAATATAAAATGACAAACAATATTGATCAATTTCACGACATCAGGCCTTATAATGACGCAGAAGTTAGGCCGGTGATAGATGCGCTGGTTAACAACAAAGAGCTTTTGGATGTCCTCGGGCGCTTTAAGTTTCCGCGTTTAAAAGCCTTAACGGGATCATTGCTAAACCCTCTCGTAAAATGGGCGCTCACACGAGAATTTAAGCAGGTTACAGACGTTGCCTCTTGGCAAAAGATCATTTCCAAATATATGGAAAAAATGCTCAAGCGCACGGTATGTGAATTAACTTATAGTGGGCTGGATAAGTTACATCCGGGCAGAGGTTATTTATTTATCTCTAACCATCGTGATATTACCATGGACCCAGCTCTGGTGAGCTACGGTTTGGATCAACAAGGGTTAGAAACTGCCCGTGTTGCTATTGGTGATAATTTGCTGCAAAAACCTTATGTGAGCGACATCATGCGCTTAAATAAAAGTTTTGTGGTTAAGCGCTCTGCTACGGGAGTGCGAGAAAAAATGAAAGCCTATATGGATCTGTCGACCTATATTGATCAGTCTGTGCATACAGGACACAACATTTGGATAGCTCAGCGTGAAGGCCGTGCTAAAGATGGCATTGATGCCACTGATGTAGCTGTGATGAAAATGCTCTATATGAGCAAGAAGAAATCAGGCCAAAGTTACGCAGATTACATTAACAGTTTACACATAGTCCCGGTGTCTATTGCTTATGAGTTTGACCCTTGTGACAAAGTAAAAGCGTGTGAGTTGGCTGCTTTGAACACGAGTGGCGAATATGTTAAAGCACAATTTGAGGATATGAAAAGTATTGTTAAAGGTATTATTGGTCATAAAGGTAAAGTTCATGTTGCCTTCGGTGAGCCTTTAGAAGGAGAATTTGATACGCCAGAAGAAATTGCCACTGCCATAGATTCTAGCATCGCAAAGAACTATCAGTTGCATAACACTAATATGGCAGCCCATGCGATGAGTACTGGGCAACCTCATCCAGCTATAAATACTTTGCTAAAGCGCTTTGCAGGCCTCACTGCCAAGCAGCAAGAGTATGCGCTGTCTATGTATGCTAACCCAGTACTGCGACAACAGAAATTTAATGCCACAGATGTAGGCTAAGGACAAACCTCTTTATGTCACAATTGACTCACCTAGACAACCAAGGCCATGCCCATATGGTGGATGTGTCTGACAAAGATATCACTACTCGCGTAGCTAGAGCCGAAGCCTTCGTGGACATGCTGCCAGCAACCCTGTCATTAATCACCGAGGGTAAGCATCAAAAAGGTGATGTGTTAGCTGTATCACGTATAGCAGGTATTCAAGCAGCAAAAAAATGTAGTGACTTAATCCCTTTATGCCATCCGCTTATGTTGTCTAAAGTGAGTGTAGAATTGACACCACAAATAGCACTGAACCGCGTTCGTATAAATACCATGTGTAAGCTTAATGGGCGCACTGGTGTAGAAATGGAAGCGTTGTGTGCAGCTTCTGTTGCAGCCCTTACACTTTATGACATGTGTAAAGCTGTTGACCGTGATATGACGATTACAGGATTGCGAGTGATGGAAAAACAAGGTGGTAAAACTGGCCATTGGGTTGTGGACACTCCGGAAGGTAATGAATGATTAAGGTGCTTTTTTTTGGACAGCTTAAAGATCAGCTTGGCGTTAATAGAATAGAGGTCCCTATTGATCATGATATGACAGTGTCACAGCTACTGGACAATATGGTACAGGTTTATCCCCAGTGGGCTCAAGAGCTTAATAGTGAAACCTTGCTAGTTGCGGTAGATCAAATGATTGCTCAGGCAGATACGATGGTGTCTGAGTCTTCAGAGGTCGCATTTTTTCCACCAGTGACAGGAGGCTAGGGCTATTTTAGTGGTTAGAGCAGTACTCTTTTATATTGGCTTAAGCGCTATTTCCATAGTGACTTCAACGCTATTAGTCGTAACTTCTCCATTAGTAAAACGTCGTCTTCGGTTTAAATTTGTTAGTTATTGTAACCGTTCGGTGCTGCATTGGATGAAACTAACGTGTGGTATTAGTTACGAAATAAAAGGCCTAGACAATATACCTAAAAATCAGCCTGTGATTGTAGCTTGCAACCATCAGGGAGATTGGGAAACATTTTATCTATTGACCATGGGTTTGCCGGTAAGTACTGTGCTTAAACGAGAGCTGTTGTTCATTCCTTTTTTTGGTTGGGCTTTGGCTATGCTTAATCCCATTGCTATAGATCGTAAGCGCAAAACTAATGCACTAAAACAACTTTCACAGCAGGGTTGTGAGCGTTTAAATGCGGGCATTTCTGTGGTTATTTTTCCTGAAGGTACTCGTCGCCCCCCAGGCCCATTAGGCCCTTGTACCAAAGGGGCAGCAATGTTGGCCCACCAAGCTGGTGTGCCAATATTACCTATCGTTCAAAATAGCGGGCGTTTGTCTCCAGCACACAAGTGGCTGAAACACGCAGGAAAAGTAGAAGTTAGAATAGGTGAGCCGATTAGTGCAGACGCACCAACCAAAGAAATGCACGCCAAGATGGTAGCTTGGATGACGCAAAACTTAGCAGAGATTTCTTAGCGAGTAGGCTGGGTGCCTAGCAGCCTGCGATTGTCAGTCAACTGCAGGCCGCTAGCAACGAACTTAAGCGTATTTGGTAAACACTAAGCTGGCGTTGGTGCCACCAAAACCAAAGCTATTAGACATGACTGTAGTGAGTTCTACATTGTCTTTCTTTTTGGTAACAACGGGCATGCCGTCCGCGCCTTCGTCCAATTGGTCTATATTTGCAGAGGCAGCAATAAAGTTATTGGCCTGCATTAATAAGCTATAGATCGCTTCTTGTACGCCTGCAGCGCCTAAAGAGTGCCCTGTGAGTGACTTGGTAGAAGTGATTGACGGGCACTGGTCACCAAATACAGCCTTTACAGCTTTAAGTTCCTGGATGTCACCAGCTGGTGTGCTGGTGCCATGGGCATTGATGTAATCAATAGGTTTGTCAATAGTGCTCATGGCTTGCTGCATACAGCGCATAGCACCTTCACCAGAAGGTGAAACCATGTCATAACCATCTGAAGTAGCACCGTAGCCCACTAACTCTGCGTATATTTTTGCTCCGCGAGCTTTGGCATGTTCTAGCTCTTCTAGTACTAACATGCCGCCACCACCTGCGATAACAAATCCGTCACGGTTGGCATCGTAAGCACGAGAAGCCTTAGTAGGTGTTTCGTTGTATTTACTAGACAGTGCCCCCATCGCATCAAACAGCACACTTTGACTCCAGTGTAGCTCTTCACCACCACCTGCAAAAACCACATCTTGTTTGTTGAGCTGGATCTGTTCCATAGCGTTTCCTATGCAGTGGGCGCTGGTAGAGCAAGCAGAAGTGATGGAGTAGTTACAACCCTTAATTTTAAAGGGTGTCGCTAAACAAGCGGATACAGTACTGGCCATGGTCCGAGTAACCCGGTAAGGGCCTACACGACGCAGCCCTTTTTCACGCATACCGTCTGCAGCTTCTACAACATTGCCGTTAGAAGCGCCACCAGAGCCGGCTATTAAGCCTGTGCGGGGGTTAGATACCTGCTCTTCTGTTAAGCCAGAATCGTCAATCGCTTGCTGCATGGAAAGATAGGCATAAGCAGCAGCATCACCCATAAAGCGCATTAGTTTGCGGTCAATTAAGCTCGCAAAGTCTACATCGACACTGCCTGCGATATGGCTTTTGAATCCCATTTCCTGGTATTCAGGCTGAAAACTAATGCCTGATTTACCTGCTTGCAGGGATGCTAAAACTTCGTCTTGATTGTGGCCAATGCAAGATACAATACCTAATCCGGTAACGACAACTCGTCGCATAATAGACCTCGTTAATGTGCAGTTAGAAAATGAGCTTTATGCCTTGTAAATAGGCGTTCTCAATAGCTTAAAAATCGTCTGTACTGGTAAACAACCCTACACGTAAATCTTTGGCAGTGTAAATTTCTTTACCATCTACTTCCATGCTAGCGTTGGCAATGCCCATCACCAGCTTACGCTCAATGCAGCGGGTAATATCAATTTTGTAGGTTACTTTTTTAGCAGTGGGCAAAACTTGGCCAAAAAACTTAACTTCACCACAACCTAAAGCGCGGCCACGGCCTTTGTTGCCTTTCCAACCAAGGTAAAAACCAACGATCTGCCACATGGCGTCTACACCAAGGCAGCCTGGCATTACTGGGTCGGTTGGGAAGTGGCAATCAAAGAACCAGAGCTCTGGATGAATATCCAATTCTGCAATAATTTGGCCTTTATCGTGACTGCCGCCAGTTTCAGAGATATGAGTAATACGGTCCATCATAAGCATGTTGCCCACAGGCAGGCGCGCATTGCCTAGGCCGAACATGTCGCCATTGCCACAGGACAATAACTCGTCACGGTTAAAGGAAGAAGGTCTGCTCATGATTATATTTCCGTATGGTAACTGTATAGGTAATAACGCAGTGGATACTGCGTAGCAGTTAGGAAGCAGCTGAATAGTAACTGCATCATAACTAAGTTTAATGACTTGCTGATAAAACATTGTAGCATTATTAGTTTTGTCGAGCTAAGGCTAGGGTGCATAAATCAGCTAAGGATGTTTTATAGGGTGAATCGTTAAGTAAGTTAAGGCAGGCTAATGCGTCTTGAGTTTCTTGGGCGGCTCTCGCACGGGTATAGTCTAAAGAGCCACAGCGGCTGATAATCGCCTGAATTTCATCGATGTGTTCACAGCTAGCCTGTCTAATGGCCCTGCGTATAAGCTGGCGTTCTTCAGCTGTGGCATGAGTCATGGCATGAATAAGTGGCAAGGTTGGCTTTCCTTCAGATAAATCATCACCCACGTTTTTGCCCATCGTAATCTGGTCGCCAGTGTAATCCATCAGGTCATCTATGAGCTGAAATGCAATACCTAAATGACGGCCAAAACGCCGTAAGGCGTCTGCTTGTTCAAAGTTCGCTTTGGCTAGTTGTGCCCCTGTATGGCTTGCTGCCTCAAATAACATGGCTGTTTTGCCAAGTATGACGTGTAGGTAGTCAGCTTCACTTACATCTGGGTTCTTTGCATTAAGTAGTTGCAGTACTTCGCCTTCTGCGATCACGTTAGTGGCGTTGGATAAGGTGTCCATGACATCAACCTGGCCAATTGAGACTAGCATTTGAAAGGCACGAGAATATAAAAAATCACCCACAAGTACGCTGGAGGAGTTGCCCCACTTGTTATTGGCAGTAGGTTTGCCGCGTCGTAAGTCAGAAGTATCTACCACATCGTCGTGCAGTAATGTGGCGGTGTGGATGAACTCAACAACAGCAGCGAGGGTAATGTGTTGGTTTTTTTGGTAACCACACGCCCGCGCAGCAAGTAATACCAATAATGGTCGTAGGCGTTTGCCGCCACTGTCGATGATATATTGGCCAATTTTTTCCACTAACGGCACTTGAGAGCTAAGGTGCTCAATAATGGCAGCGTCAACGGCTTTAAAATCGTCTTTTACTGAATAGTATAGGTCGGTAGCCTGCATAATCTATGCGGAATCGATTGTTAGAAAGTTAAGTGCGCAATGCTAGTGAGCTGGAGCCTAAGTGTCAAGGAAAGTGCCAACGGCAAGTGTAGTATTTCACTTGCTTTTTACATGGGTTTAAAAAACTGTGTACTTGTGCTAAAAACCCTTAACATACTGACTTTGCATGCTTGTGAATAGGGGTAAGTTAGCGTAAAATTACGCCCCCTGTGACTGGTCCACTTTGCTCCCTGTCATATGGCACTTTTAAGAACCATGTTTGGCCCTTAAAATGCTATTAGCAGCAGGCCTTTTTTTAGTAGCCGGATCAGCACATATTGGAGAA
>CAJXEN010000050.1 GCA_913052465.1 uncultured Oceanospirillaceae bacterium | reverse complement strand
ATATTTAAAGATCGTTTTTTAAGGTAAAAATCCATGAAAATAGCATGTATAGGCGGCGGACCAGCAGGACTTTATTTTGCCATCAGCATGAAATTGCGCAACCCAGAGCACGAAATTTTGGTACTTGAAAGAAATCGAGCAGATGATACCTTTGGTTGGGGTGTTGTGTTGTCTGATGAAGCCCTGTCCAATGTAGATCGTAATGACCCCGTTAGCGCTCAAACAATTCGTGATGAGTTTGCCTATTGGGATGATTTGGCAGTTGTTAAAGATGGTGTGCGTTCTGTTTCTAAGGGACATGGTTTTTGTGGTATCGGACGCATGAAGTTGTTACAAATTTTACATCACAGGGCACAAGAACTGGGTGTTGATTTGCGTTTTGAAACTGAAGCGGGAGAGTATGAATACTACATGGCCAATTATGACCTTGTGGTTGCATCAGATGGCTTAAGGTCCAAGGCGCGAACTCAATTTGCGACAGTATTTGAACCACAAATAGATGAACGGTTATGCCACTTCACTTGGCTTGGTACTCATCAGAAATTTGATGATGCATTTACCTTTATTTTTGAAAAAACAAAACACGGTTGGATCTGGGCTCATGCGTACCAATTTAGTGATGACACCGCCACTTTTATTGTTGAATGTAGTAAAACCACCTTTGAAAAATTTAACTTCGCAAATCTTACCCAACAACAATCAATTGCAATCTGTGAGGATGTTTTTAAAGAGCATTTAGGTGGCCATAGCTTAATGACCAATGCCAAGCATATTCGTGGTTCGGCATGGATCAACTTTCCTCGTGTAATGTGCAATCGCTGGTCTCATAAAAACCTAGTACTTATGGGAGATGCAGCTGCAACAGCCCATTTTTCTATTGGTTCTGGTAGCAGGCTAGCATTTGATAGTGCCATAGCCTTGGCAGACTATATAGAGCAAGAAGCGGACCTGCCAAATGCCTTTGAAAAATATGAAAATGATCGCCGGTTAGAGGTATTACGTTTGCAGTCTGCTGCCCGTAATTCTTTGGAGTGGTTCGAACAGGTTGAACGATATCTAGACTTAGATCCAGTACAATTTAGCTACGCCCTACTCACTAGATCACAACGTATCAGCCACGAAAACTTACGCTTGCGTGATCCTAAGTGGCTAGCTGATGCAGAACAATGGTTTCAGCAGCAGAATAGCCAACAAAGGGGCCAGCAAGGGGACCAGCAAACGAGCGACCTTAGCAATAAGCGAAGCCCTATGTTTAGCCCATTTCAACTGCGTGGGCTTAAATTGGTCAATCGAATTGTGGTGTCGCCAATGGCACAATATAAAGCCAAACAAGGCTGCCCTACAGACTGGCATCTGGTGCATTACGGCACCTTAGCTAAAGGTGGCGCGGGCCTAGTGTATGTTGAAATGACCTGCACCAGTGCCGATGCACGTATCACTATAGGCTGTCCTGGTCTCTACTCCCCAGAGCACAGTGTCGCTTGGCGCAAGGTGACTGACTTTGTGCATCAAGAAAGTGCAGCAAAAATTTGCGTGCAGCTGGGTCATGCAGGGCCTAAAGGTTCAACCCAACGGGGCTGGGAAAAAATGGATGCCCCCTTGGTAGAGGGCAATTGGCCGTTAAAAGCGGCCTCATCAGTGGCTTGGTCGACAGACAATCAAATGCCACTAGCAATGACTGACAAAATGATGGATCAGGTGCAAAGTGACTTTGTTATGGCTGCAAAGTTAGCCCTTGAGGCGGGCTTTGATATGGTTGAATTACATTGTGCCCACGGTTATTTACTGTCTTCTTTTATTACCCCACTAACCAATGAACGACAAGACCAATATGGTGGCAGCTTAGACAATCGCCTCAGGTTTCCTTTACGTGTGTTTGCAGCTATTCGAGAGGTGTTGCCTAAAGACATGCCGATGTCAGTGCGTATTTCGGCCCACGACTGGGTTGAAGGTATGGGTATGGAGCCTTCACAAGCAGTTGCTGTTGCGAAGGCATTTAAGCAAGCTGGGGCTGATATTATAGATGTTTCTAGTGGTCAAACAAGCCAACAAGCTAAGCCTGTTGATGGGCGTATGTATCAAACACCATTTGCAGACCAAATTCGTCACGAAGCAGCTATCCCGACCATGGCGGTGGGTAATATTTTCGAAGCAGACCATGTGAATTCAATTCTTATGGCTGGCCGAGCAGATTTAGTGTGCTTGGCTCGTCCTCACCTATCAAACCCTAATTGGACTCACCATGCAGCTGCTAAATTGGGTGATGAACAGCAACAATGGCCATTGCCTTATGGGCCAGGTAAAGATCAGTTCCATCGTTTAGCTCAGATTGAAGCTCAAAAAGCATTACAAGTGAACTCAACACCCGCCTCAGATAAGGTCAAGGGTTAGGCAAGGAATACGCACGAAATAAAAAAATATAGATAAGGCATAAATAAGGAATAATATGAATTTAATGAATCAGCATGCCTTGGTGACCGGCGCAGGTTCTGGTGTGGGCCTTGCCATCGCTCAGCAGCTGGATGCGCAAGGTTGTAGACTTACGCTGTGCGGCCGCAATGAGGCACCACTTAAGCAATTGGCGGCCAGCTTGCGTAACGCACAGTTTGTTATATGTGATGTGACCAATAGGGTCTCTCTAGACGCAGCATTAAATAAAGCCCGGCTAAATTTTGGCCCTTTTACTATCGCTATAGCTAACGCTGGCAGTGCCGAAGCTCGCCCATTTATCAAGCTGTCTCAGCAAGACTGGCAAGATGCCATGGGCGTTAATCTTGATGGTTGTTTCAATACCTTTCAAGCGGTTTTGCCAGACTTATTAGTCCAAGGTGTAGGGCGCTTAATCGCTGTTTCTTCTACTGCAGGGCTTCGGGGCTACAAATATGCCGCCGCTTATAGTGCTGCTAAGCATGGCGTCATTGGTTTGGTAAAATCTTTGGCCATTGAATTAGGGCCAAAAAACATTACTACCAACGCAGTGTGTCCGGGGTTTACTGATACACCGATGCTGCAGCGCAGTATCGATCAAATTATGCAGGCAACTTCTGTTGATCGGCAACAAGCAGAGCAACAGCTGCTTAAAGATAACCCCATAGGCCGGTTTACAATTCCTGAAGAAGTGGCTGCCGCAGTGGTATTTATGTGCCAGACCCCAGCTTGCAATGGCCATGCTTTGAGGCTTGATGGGGGTGCTCCATAAATGGTTAATTACTATGCCCCTAATACTCGCCAACACCTTCGAGTTTGGCTGAAATTACTAAAAACCAGCAGTAATGTAGAGGCTATGTTACGCGAACGGCTTAGGCGAGAGTGTGGTACCACCTTGCCAAGGTTTGATGTCATGGCAGCATTGGACCACCATCCTGCTGGCCTACGAATGTCGCAACTATCTAGATTTTTGAAGGTGTCCAACGGTAACACCACTGGCATCGTTAATCGTCTAGTCGACGAGGGGTTGATCGAGCGCACACAAGATTCTATTGACCGCCGCGCCCATAAAGTCTGCCTTAGTTCAAGTGGAAAAAAAGAATTTGAACACCTAGCAAAGCTCCACGCACAATGGATAGATGACATCATGAGCCCCTTAAACACTGAACAATCAGACACATTAATTGCACTATTAGAAAAACTTACTAATTTTGGGGCAACACAACCATGAGTGCTTTAGATGACTTTACCGCAAGCTATTTCCACTGGCATTGTGAACAGGGTATCGGTTATATCCGCCTCAATCGCCCTGAGCGTAAGAATCCACTCACTTTTAATAGCTATGCCGAACTAACGACGTTGTTTCGCCAAGTAGTGCAGCAAGACGTTATTAAAACCATTGTCATCTTGCCTAACGGTGGCAATTTTTGCTCAGGTGGTGATGTCCACGAAATTATTGGACCTTTGTTAGATATGACTACTAAAGAGCTGCTGCAATTTACTCGTATGACAGGAGACTTAGTTAAATCGATGCTTGCTTGTGGTAAGCCTATTATTGCTGCTATCGATGGTGTTGCTGTTGGTGCTGGAGCGATCCTTGCTATGGCCAGCGACATGCGTATAGCCACACATCAAGCAAAAACTGCCTTCCTCTTTACGCGGGTCGGGTTAGGTGGCTGTGACATGGGAGCTTGTGCCATCTTACCGCGTATTATCGGTCAATCTCGAGCTGCTGATTTACTTTTTACAGGCCGATCCATGAGTGCTGAGGAAGGTGAGCGTTGGGGCTTTTACAGCCGAGTTGTAGCGGCTGACGAGTTAGAGTCAACGGCATCTGAAATGGCACAGAAAATCGCCAAAGGTCCAAGTTTTGCTCACATGATGACTAAAACCCAACTTAACCACGAATGGAATATGGCTCCCGAGCAAGCCATCGAAGCAGAAGCACAAGCTCAAGCACTGTGTATGCAAACGAAAGATTTCAGCCGAGCTTACCAAGCATTTATCAACAAACAGCAACCTTGCTTCGAGGGTGATTGATCATGCAACGCGATACTAGTTTTCTTACTTGGCCTTTTTTTGATGACCATCATCGCCAACTTGCTGCACAGCTAGAACTTTGGTGCGAGGCCTATTTGCCGGTTGATCATAGCGATATTGATCAGGCATGTATCAACCTAGTGCGTATGTTAGGTGATGGTGGCTGGCTTAAACACAGTGCTATTGATCCTAAGTTACTGTCAGTACAGGCCCTAGATGTCCGTAGTTTGTGCCTAATTCGTGAAACCTTGGCGCGGCACGATGCGTTAGCTGATTTTGCCTTTGCTATGCAGGGTTTAGGCACTGGCGCTATTAGCCTATTTGGCACTAAAGACCAGCAACAGTGGCTACACAAAACCCGTGCTGGCGAAGCCATTGCAGGCTTTGCTCTTACCGAACCTCAATCTGGCTCTGATGTAGCTAACCTAGAGTTAAGCGCCACCTTTGATGGCCAAAATTACATACTCAATGGCGAAAAGACCTGGATTTCCAACGGAGGTATCGCTGATGTGTATTGCGTTTTTGCTCGCACAGGTGGGGCAGCTGGTGCCAAAGGACTGTCTGCGTTTATAGTGCCAGCTGATAGTCCAGGCCTCAATGTGGCAGAACGATTACAGACCATTGCCCCTCACCCACTTGCTAGACTTTCGTTTAACAAGGTTGCAGTCAGTGCTGGCCAGCTGCTTTGGGTATGGCCCGACGCGCATTACACGAAGCTTTAGAACGCAGCCAAAATAGACGATTGTTTGGCGCCCCCTTAAATGATTTACAAATGGTACAAGGGCACTTGGCTGATATGGCCACACAAATTGATGCCGCAGCATTACTGGTTTATCGTGCGGCTTGGACCAAAGATCAGGGTGTGGCAAGAGTGTCAAAAGAAGCTGCTATGGCCAAATTATATGCCACAGAAATGGCCCAAAAAGTCATTGATCAGGCGGTGCAAATACACGGTGCAGAAGGTGTTAGAGCTGGTACCACAGTGGAGTGTCTCTATCGGGAAATTCGGGCTTTGCGCATTTATGAAGGTGCCACTGATGTACAAAAGATCATTATTGCCAAGCAATTACAATCAGGAGTGGTTTCATGACATTATTAAACTCAGGTCATGTGGATACCTTTTGTCGTGATAATCTGCCCCCCTTGCACCAATGGCCAGAGCTCAATGCTAACCAATATGCCTACCCTAACCAGCTTAATGTTGCAGTGGAGCTTACTGACAATATGGTTGAACGAGGGTTTGGTGATCATATTGCACTTATTGGCAATGGGCGTATGCGTACCTATAAGGAGCTGTCTGATTGGAGTAATCGTCTTGCTCATGCACTGGTGGATGATTATGATATTCAACCTGGCAACCGTATATTAATTCGTGCCGCTAATAACCCGGCACTGGTGGCTTGTTGGTTAGCTGCAACAAAGGTAGGTGCAGTAGTCGTAAATACTATGCCGATGCTCAGAGCAGGTGAACTCAGTAAAATTATTGATTTGGCACAAATTAAACTGGCCTTATGCGACACACGCTTAATGGACGAGATGGATATCTGTGCCAAAAGCAGTGACATATTACAGCAAGTCGTTGGCTTTGATGGCACAGCGAATTTTGATGCAGAGCTAGATCGCACAGCACTCAACAAACCTGTTCGTTTTCAGGCAGTTGCTACCAGTGCTGATGACGTGGCTTTATTAGGTTTTACCTCTGGTACTACTGGCAAACCAAAAGCCACCATGCATTTTCACCGAGATTTACTCATTATCGCGGATGGCTATGCGCGTGAAATATTACAAGTAACACCGGATGATGTGTTTGTGGGATCACCTCCTTTAGCATTTACCTTTGGTTTAGGGGGTTTGGCAATCTTCCCACTGCGTTTTGGTGCTACTGCTATTCTATTGGAAACTGCTTCTCCAACTGAGATGATCGAAATTATTGAGACCTACAAAGCAACGATATGCTTCACTTCTCCCACTGCTTATCGGGTGATGTTGGGTGCGATGGACGAGGGGGCAGACTTGTCTAGTCTGCGTATTGCAGTGTCCGCAGGAGAGACATTGCCTGCTACTGTATTTGAGGATTGGCAAACCAAAACGGGTAAAACCATGCTTGATGGTATTGGTGCCACAGAAATGTTGCATATTTTTATGTCTAACCGTGTTGGCGATGCGCACCCAGCCTGCACTGGTAAGCCAGTCAGTGGTTATCAAGCAAAAATAGTTGATGAAAAAATGCAGGAAATGCCCCGCGGTCAAGTGGGTAAGCTGGCTGTGCGTGGGCCAACGGGATGTCGTTATCTAAATGATGAACGCCAAGCCAACTATGTTGTAGATGGTTGGAATCTTACAGGTGATGCTTTTTTTCAAGACAAGGATGGGTACTTTCACTTTGCAGCACGCACAGATGACATGATCCTGTCTTCTGGCTATAACATCGCTGGTCCAGAAGTGGAGGCATGTTTGTTAGGCCATGACGCTGTGCTGGAGTGTGCTGTTATTGGCACTGCAGATGAGCACCGTGGCCAACTTGTGAATGCCTATGTCGTGCTCAATAAAACTTATCACGCTTCAGATGAGCTTATTTTAAAGCTACAAAATTATGTTAAAAACACCATTGCACCTTATAAGTATCCGCGGCTAGTGCATTTTATTGATGCGTTACCTAAAACTGAAACAGGAAAAATCCAACGTTTCAAACTAAAAGACTTGTAGTAACTCGAAGTGACTTGCAGTGAAATTAGTTGCTTGGGTCGTTGTAGGTCTAAAAATAAAACTAAGATAGGGAGTTCCATTATGAAAAAACAGTTAATTACCACTATGTTAAGTGCAGCCTTGTGCCTAGTGCCGCACGTTGAAGCTAGCCCAGTTAAAGTTGGAATGATCACTACCTTGTCGGGTGGTGGATCTGGCCTAGGTGTAGATGTACGCGATGGCTTTATGCTGGCTGTAAACAATGCCAACAATAGTGATCTGGAAGTCATTATTGAAGATGATGGCCGTAAGCCTTCGCTGGCTGTTCAAATTGCCGATAAAATGATCCAAAAAGACAAGGTTGATATTCTCACTGGTATTATTTGGTCAAACTTAGCTATGGCCGTGGTACCAAGTAGTGTTAATCAAGGCATTTTATACTTGTCACCTAATGCTGGGCCATCTGCCTTGGCAGGCAAAGGATGTCACAAAAACTATTTCAACGTGGCTTGGCAAAATGATAATCTACATGAGGCTATGGGTAACTATGCTAACAGTGCAGAGCATCAAAATAGCTTTATTTTGGCACCTAATTATCCTGCCGGTAAAGATGCGTTAACTGGCTACAAGCGTTTTTATGAAGGTCAACTTGCAGGCGAGCTTTATACTAAGCTAGGACAAACTGATTATGCAGCTGAGATTGCTCAAATCAGAGCATCTGGTGCTGACAGTGTTTTCTTTTTTCTACCAGGAGGCATGGGTATCTCCTTTATGAAGCAGTACTCTCAGGCGGGTATGACTATTCCATTAATGGGCCCAGCGTTCTCCTTTGACCAAGGTATTCTTCAGGCTGTGGGTAAGTCTGCCTTAGGTGTAAGAAACTCCTCACAGTGGAACAAAGACCTAGATAACGCGGCCAACAAAACCTTCGTTGCAGACTTTGAAAGCGCCTATGGTCGACTACCTTCTTTGTATGCAAGCCAAGGTTACGACACCGCTAATCTTATCTTATCTGCCATGCAATCTGCTGACATCCATGATAAAGATGCCTTTAGAGCAGCCATTAAGTCAGCTCAGTTTGATTCAGTGCGTGGCAACTTCCGTTTTGGTAACAACCAACACCCTATTCAGGACATTTATGTGCGTGAAGTGGTGATGCAAGGTGACCTACTGACCAATAAAATTATTGGTGTTGGTCTGAAGGATCACCAAGATGCCTACGCCGCAGACTGCGCGCTGTAGTTTTCCCTGAACCGCAAGTGGTGCATCAGTGCTGCTTGATTACGGAGACACTAATATGGCTACCATTCTGTTCTTAGAGCAATGCCTCAACGGTTTACAATTAGGTATTATGCTGTTCTTAATGGCAGCCGGATTAACCCTTATCTTTGGTGTTATGGGTCTGATCAACTTGGCCCATGGTTCTTTGTATATGATAGGCGCTTTTGCCTGTGCTGCCGTAGCCAGCTGGACTGGCTCATTCATATTAGGCCTAGTAGCAAGTGTGGTATGCGCAGCAGTGGCGGGCGCACTCATCGAGGTTGGTGTGATGAGGCGTTTGTATCAACGGGACCACCTTGATCAGGTGCTGGCTACTTTTGCCCTGATTCTGATCTCCTCCGAAGCCATGCGTTGGCTGTTCGGATCCTACCCTTTATACCTTGATGTGCCAGAGGTGTTTTATGGTGCAACCAATCTGTTTGGCGTGTTGCAATATTCTCGATATCGACTATTCATTATTGTTGTAGGTCTGCTTACTGCTATCGGCATTTATCTTTTGATTAATAAAACTCGTATTGGTATGCGTATCCGTGCGGGCGCCTCAGATCGCCAAATGACAGCAGCCCTAGGTATCAATATTAGCTTAATCTTTACCTTGGTCTTCGCACTAGGAGCTGCGTTAGCAGGCTTTGCTGGTGCTTTAGTGGGTAGTATTCAATCAGTAGATATTGGCATGGGTGAACCGGTGCTTATCCTAGCCTTTGTAGTGGTGGTTATTGGTGGAATTGGATCTATTCGTGGAGCCTTAGTGGGGGCCATTATTGTAGGTATGGTGGATACTTTGGGTCGAGGTTATTTGCCTCAACTATTGCAATTGGTGCTGGATCCAGTGTTTGCTAATACCTTGGGGGCGGCACTGGCTTCTATTGCCATCTATGTGTTGATGATCATCGTTTTAATATTCAAGCCTCAGGGTTTGTTCCCTGCCCATGGGTAATTATATGTCAGAGAAATATCTCAATCGAATTATGATAGCCCTTTTAATAGTGCTACCTTGGCTGGCTCATTGGCTGGACGAACCTTATTATGTCTCTTTGGCAACCCGGGTCGCTATATTGGCTTTAGCCGGTGTTGGCTTGAACCTTGCTTTAGGTCTAGGAGGTATGATTTCATTTGGTCATGCCGCTTTTTTTGGTATAGGTGGCTACGTCACCGGAATTCTTGCCAGCCATGCACTTAATTATGAACCTATATTTAGTGGTTTTATTAGCATACCGGGCACCACTCAAATGCTTATTATCTGGCCCTTAGCTATGCTTATTGCAGCTATAGTTGCTGTTTTTATTGGCTTGCTTAGCCTCCGTACTAGTGGTGTATATTTCATTATGATTACTTTGGCATTTGCTCAGATGATCTACTATTTTTCAATTTCTTGGCCTGCGTATGGTGGTGAAGACGGGCTACCGATTTATATGCGTAATGGTTTTCCGGGGCTAAATACACTGCAGCCAATACAGTTCTTCATGATCTGTTGTACTTTGCTACTGATTGTCTTGTGGGGCGTATCTCGATTACAAAATTCTCGCTTTGGTAACGCCTTACAAGCATTGCGGCAAAATGAAACTCGTGTGGCTTCCATCGGTATTAACCCCTTGGGCATAAAACTGACTGCGTTCGTGATCTCGGCCACTATTACAGCATTAGCAGGTTCATTATTTGCCGATCTCAACCGGTTTGTAAGTCCCACCATGTTTTCTTGGCACACTTCAGGACAAATCATGATCTTTGTTATTTTGGGTGGTTTAGGACGACTTTATGGGCCTTTGGCTGGGGCCAGTTTATTTATCCTGTGCGAGGCTGTTTTAGGTGGATGGACAGAGTATTGGCAGTTTTTCTTAGGCCTATTGTTGCTGGGTGTGGTGTTGTTCGCTCGAGGTGGCTTAATTGGCTTATTAACTAGAGAACAAAAAAATGTCTAGTCCTGTAATAGAAATTACCAATCTAAGTAAAAGTTTTGGTGCTATTCAAGCCACGCAAGACCTAAACCTGACACTTAATTTTGGGGAAATTCATGCCTTAATCGGCCCCAATGGTGCAGGGAAATCTACACTGATTAAGCAAATCACAGGACATCTGCAGCCAGACCAGGGCGAAATAACCTTCCTGGGTCAAAACATTACTCAGCTATTACCAGCTAATAGAGCTAAGCTGGGCCTAGCTCAAACTTTTCAAGTGTCTTCTTTAATCATGGAATACAGCTGTCTTGATAACCTACTGTTAGTTGTGCAGGCCCGCAGTGGTTCTAGCTTTAGCTTTTTTACTGCAGTTAGAGACGATCAAATCTTATTAGCTCAAGCGCACAACTATCTGCAACAAGTAGGGCTATCGCAGCGCCACCACCTACTCGCATCAGCTTTGTCACATGGAGAAAGACGGCAATTAGAAATTGCTATGGCGTTAGCGTTGGAACCCAAGGCATTTTTGCTCGATGAGCCCATGGCTGGTATGGACCCTGCAGGGGTAAAACACCTTATTGAACGGCTCAAAGAAATGCGACTACAGGCCCCAATTCTCCTAATTGAACATGATATGGCTGCAGTATTTGCTCTCGCTGACCGTATTACGGTACTCGACTACGGGCGCATTATTGCCACTGGCAGCGTGGAGAGCATACGTAATAATGAACAAGTGCAAACCGCTTACTTGGGAGTTGCGCCATGAATCAGCCACTACTTGAAGTTATAAAGCTTGCTGCGCACTATGGTGTTTCTCAGGCTTTATTTGATGTTAACTTAACGATATATCCAGGCCAGGTGGTTGCCCTAATGGGGCGTAACGGTATGGGTAAAACCACTACTGTTAACGTGGTGTGTGGGCTATTAGGTTGTAGCTCGGGGGAGGTTAACTTCAACGGCCATGGTTGTGGTCAGATGGCTAGTTATAAAATTGCTCGCTTAGGTATTGGTTTAGTACCAGAAGGGCGTCGTTGTTTTGCCAATTTAACAGTGCGAGAAAATCTTCTAGTAGCAGCGACAAAAGGCGAGTGGACTCTAGCTAAAGTGTGTAGTTTGTTGCCGCGGTTGAGCGAACGCCTAGACCAGTATGCCAATACTTTATCTGGTGGCGAACAACAAATGTTAGCGATAGGTAGGGCGCTATTAACCAACCCAAAGCTGCTTATTTTAGACGAAGCGACGGAGGGTTTAGCCCCCGTTATTCGCCAAGAAATTTGGCACATCGTTGCTAACTTAAAACAGGCCGGTCAATCTATTTTGTTGATTGATAAATCACTTGCAGAACTTCTACCCATTACCGACCAATGTGTGCTTCTCGAACGGGGCTGCACAGTATGGCAAGGGGAGCCAGATGAGCTTGATGCAGATATTAGAGACCGCTATTTGGGGATATGATGATGGCACCTTTCGAATTCCAGCACTGCGTATTATTCCAACACTGTGACCCTGCCGGGATGGTATTTTACCCACGTTATTTTGAAATGATTAATGCTTGCGTGGAAACCTGGTTTGAGCAAGACGTTAAAGTGCCTTTTAATCAAATGCACTTGCAGCTTGGCCTGAGTGTGCCCACAGTATCAACCCAAACTAAGTTTCACGCACCTAGCCATTTAGGTGATCGTTTAATTTTCCAAATGCAGGTGCATAAGCTTGGTAGCTCTAGCTTGCAACTAAAGATTAGCGTGAGTTGTGATGAACAGCTGCGCCTTACCAATGAAACAACCTTGGTACTTGTTGAACAAAAAAGTGGGCGACCCACACCTTGGCGTCAGCATTCATGCTTCAACACTCTAACCAATACTTCTTTATAAGGAAACAACATGCAATTACTTAATCCTCCACACTGGAAAGCAGCCAAAGGCTATGCTAATGGTGTTATAGCTCAGGGTCAGCAGATTTTTGTTGGCGGACAAATTGGTTGGAATCAAGACCAGATATTCGAAGCTCAAGATTTTATAGGTCAATGTGAGCAAGCGTTAATGAATATTGTTGAAGTGCTCGCTCAAGCCAATGCTAAACCAGAACATTTGGTTCGTTTAACGTGGTACGTAGTGGATAAACAGGTATATCTGCAACAACAAAAAGCACTGGGTGACGTTTATCGAAAGGTGATTGGTCGTCACTTTCCTGCCATGACTATGGTGCAAGTGGCCGATCTAATTGAGGAACAAGCCCTAGTAGAGATTGAAGCGACCGCAGTGATTTCATAATTCTAACCTACAAGAACACTTGGTGGGTGTGCATCATTAGAGCTTGAGCCAAAGCTGAACAGTTATATCTTCTGCACAACCTTTATTTAACGTCCTTTCCATAGGGGCTCGCGCTTTTCTGCAAAAGCAATAGAGCCTTCTAAGGCATCTTTAGTAGAGCTAATTACTGGCCAAATCTGATCATTTAATTGCCAAAGGTGTGCTTCGTCAGCACCAAGGGCTGCATTGGCAAGCCGGAGACTAGCTTGTACTGCTAAAGGGGCGTTTTTTGATATCTTGTGGGCTATTTGTAGGGCTTTATTAAGCACCTCGTTTTCTGCAACTTGGTAATTGATTAACCCCAGAGACATTGCTGCACTCGTATCAATAACATCAGCTGTGAGTAGTAATTCCTTGGCTTTTACCGGCGAGATTCTCTGGCCTAAGCGAAACGCCCCACCTGCGCCAGCAACTAGCCCTCTCATTACTTCTGGTAAGCCAAATAGTGTGCCATTAGCCGCTACTACTATGTCACAGGCGAGCATTACCTCAAACCCACCCGCTAGTGCTGCACCGTGAACAGCCGCGATAATGGGCTTTTTTCTGTGATCAGAGTTAAGGCTTGCGAATTTTTTTAAATAGTTTAAGGCAGCTTCGGTCTCCCCAGCAGCGAAGGCTTTTAGATCCATCCCGGCACAAAAAACGCTTCCAGCTCCTGTTAAAATACCAACATGAATATTGTCATCACTTTCTAATTGGGCTACCGCATTTTCCAGTTCCAATGCGAGTTGGTTATTTACTGCATTTCTTTGCATCGGGCGATTAAAAGTTATTATGGCTATATGATCGCGTGTTTCATAAGTGACAGTTTTTTCGTCCAAAGACATGATATATCCTAATTATTCTATACATTGGTGAAGTTAGGGTTAAAAAACATCAAGGGGTATTAATCAAGGGTCAACTTACCTTCAAGCACATGACGCTGAATCTTACCTGTTGTTGAGCGTGGTATATCTGCGTGTGTAATAAAAATAACCTCTTTGGGCTGCTTATATCTAGATAAATGTTTTTTACAATGCTCTAAAATGTCGTCGGCGCACAAAGTGCTATCGTTAGTGGTAATAAATACCACAGGCACTTCCCCCCATTTATCATCTTTTTTGCGGACAACAATCGATTCGATAATACGCGACTCCATCGCTAGCACTTGCTCTATTTCGGCAGGGTAGATGTTTTCACCGCCAGATTTGATCATGTACTTAAGGCGGTCTACATAGTCTAAAGTACCGTCTTCATTGCGTCTTAACACGTCTCCCATATGAAACCAGCCATTACGAAAGCACGCTTCATTTTCTTCTGTAGCATTCCAGTAGCCACTAAATAGTGTAGGGCCTCGAACCACAGCTTCTCCTGGAGATCCGTTAGGTACATCATTATCATCTGAGTCAACAAGGCGTAATTCGCAAAAAGCAGATTGGCGTTTTGACAATTTAGCCGGTCTCTCACCAATATCAAATAGGCTAGACGTAGCAGGTGGCAGGCCCGTTTCAGTAGCACCAAAAGAATTCAGATATTTTGCATTTAGCAATGTGCTGGCAGCTACAATATCGTCAAGTGGAACCAAATCTGCCATGGCCCCACACAGGGCTAACCCTTTAACTTTGACTTTTCGTTGTTTAAGAACTTTAACAAAATCACCAATCATGCCTGGCATAAGGAACATAAATTGCATGATTTCCTGCTCCAGTATGGTGATGATTTTATCGGCATTATAACCGTCAACGACGTGCACAGTGCCACCACGTAATAACGTTGCAAGCAGTTGATCTGTTGAGGCCATATGGTAAATAGGAGGCCATGCACAATAATGATCATTAATCGGTATTTGCATCTCTGAGGCAAAGCACATTGCTCGTGCGATGAATGCCCGGTGACTTATCAGCGCCCCTTTAGGCATGCCTGTGGTGCCTGATGTATAAAGGATCATTAGCCCAGATTCTGGATCGATATCTAGGTTTGGGTACTCGCTGGAGCTAACACAAAGAAATTCTTCATATTCTTTGCCAATGAGTATTTGTGGGTACGCCAGCGTACTCGATGCTTTTAAGTTGGCGACAGTTGATGCCTGGACTATGATTATCTTTGGCGCAACTAAGTGGATACAGTGGGTTAATTCTCGTGTCCCTAGACGACAGTTTAATGCAGCAACAATAAAACCCGCTTTCGCTGCAGCAATTTCGAGCTCAATATACTCTTGGCAGTTATGTGCCAAAATTGCTACACGGTCACCGCGCTTGATTCCTAAATCAAGTAAACCATTGGCTAGCCGGTTACTGCGGTCTTCTAAAGCTGTATAGGTTAACTTACGCTTGCCATCCACTACAGCAAGGTGGCTTGGATTCACGGTAACTCTATTATGAAATAAGGTGCCCACTGTTGCATGGTGTGATGAAAGTGTCAGTGGCGTAGGTATATAGTCAGGTGTTGCACTGATGTCATTGGTCATGGTGTTGTAATTCCATCATCTCTATTCGGTGTGGATACGTAAGCCTAAGCCTAA